>NZ_JBFUMO010000702.1:0-2642 GCF_054049355.1 Roseateles sp. P5_E11
GGATAGGTCAGGCCCAGCGGCGCCAGCAGGGGCTTGTAGATGCGGGTCATGGCCAGCGAGCTGCTGTACAGCGCGAAGCAGAGCTGGCGGTCCAGCTGCAGCCATTCGCCGCGGGGATCGGCGTTGGGGGGTGGGGTCTTGCTGCGTGCCATGGCCATTAATGTAGTTCGCAATTCAATTGCGTACAAGTTAAATGGTCTTTCATGCGACACCGGACGCTAGGGCGATCTGAGACGATGCGCCACCCCCAATCACAAAAGACGAGGAGAGACGATGCAGATGGTCGCAATCGTGCTGTCGGCGCTGGTCGCGCTGTTGCACCTGTATTTCCTGGTGCTGGAAATGTTCTTCTGGACCAAGCCGCTGGGCCGCAAGGCCTTCGGGCTGAAGGCGGACTTCGCCGAGCAGACCAAGGCACTGGCGGCCAACCAGGGCCTCTACAACGGCTTTCTCGCCGCAGGCCTGGCCTGGGGCCTGATACAGGGCGCCGCAGGCGTGGGCAAGCCCTGGCTGGTGTTCTTCCTGGGTTGCGTCGTCGTGGCCGGCGTGTTCGGCGCGGCCACGGCCTCGAAGAAGATCCTTTTCGTGCAGGCGCTGCCAGGCGCGATTGCCCTGGCCGCGGTGCTCGCGATCTAGGCGTTCAGCGCCTCGATCTGCTCACCCAGCTCCAGCCAACGCGCCTCGTCGGCTTCGAGCTGGTCGCTGATCGCCTTCAGGCGCTTGCCCATCTCGGCAATGGCCGAGGCGGCAGCGCCTTCGGCGAGCTGGGCTTCGATGCCGGCGCGCTCAGTGGCGAGAGCATGCATGCGCTTGTCGATCTGCTCCATCTCCTTGCGCAGCGGCCGCGTCTGGTCGGCCAGCTTGGCGCGCGCCTGACCCGAAACCTTGCGGTCCTCGCGCGCGGCAGGCGCAGGCGCAGCTGAAGCCTTGACCACTGGCGCCGGCGCTGCCGCCGACTGCTTCTTGGCTGCACGGGCGGCTTCCTTGCTCTGGTCGAGCAGCCAGCGCTGGTAGTCGTCCAGGTCGCCGTCGAAGGGTTTGACGACGCCGTCGGCCACCAGCCAGAACTCGTCGCAGACCTCGCGCAGCAGCGCGCGGTCGTGGCTGACCAGCATGACGGTGCCCTCGAACTCGTTGAGCGCCATCGACAGCGCCTCGCGGGTGTTCAGGTCCAGGTGGTTGGTGGGTTCGTCCAGCAGCAGCAGGTTGGGGCGTTGCCACACCAGCATGGCCAGCACCAGCCGCGCCTTCTCGCCGCCAGACAGGCTGCCGACTTGCTGGTTGACCATGTCGCCAGTGAAGCGGAACTGGCCGAGGAAGTCGCGCAGTTCCTGCTCGCGGCCGGCTGGGCCGACCTCGCGAGCCAGCCGCACCATGTGCTCCAGCGGGCCTTCGTCCAGGCGCAGCACGTCCAGTTCCTGCTGGGCGAAGTAACCGATGGACAGGCCCTTGCCCTGCGTTAGCCTGCCCGCCAGCGCTGGCTGGGTACCGGCGATGGTCTTCACCAGCGTCGACTTGCCCTGGCCGTTGGCGCCGAGGATGCCGATGCGCTGTCCGGCCAGCAYCGAGCGGTCGATGTCGCGCACGATCGTGGTCGTGCCGTAGCCGGCTGACATCTCGTCGAACATCAGCATCGGGTTGGGCAGATTCAGCGGCTCGCGGAACTCGAAATTGAAGTCGGCAGACGCCAGCACGGGCGCCAGCCGCTCCATGCGCTCCAGCGCCTTCACGCGGCTCTGCGCCTGCTTGGCCTTGCTGGCCTTGGCCTTGAAGCGGTCGATGAATTTCTGCAAGTGGGCCACGCGGTCCTGCTGCTTGGAGAAGGCGGCCTGCTGCAGCACCATGCGCTCGGCGCGCTGCGTCTCGAAGCTGGTGTAGTTGCCGCCGTAGCGCACCAGCTTGCCTTCGTCCAGATGCAGCGTGACCTTGGTGATCGCGTCGAGGAATTCGCGGTCATGGCTGATGATGATCAGCGTGCCGTCGTAGCGCTGCAGCCAGGCTTCCAGCCAGACCAGGGCGTCCAGGTCCAGGTGGTTGGTGGGCTCGTCCAGCAGCATCAGCTCGGCCGGGCACATCAGCGCGCGGGCCAGCTGCAGGCGCATGCGCCAGCCGCCGGAGAAGCTGTTGACGGGAGCGTCGAGCTGCTCGGTCTTGAAGCCAAGGCCCATCAGCAGCGCCTGGGCGCGGGAGCGGGCGTCGAAGGCGCCAACGTCGGCCAGCAGCGCGTGGGCGTCGGCCATCGCATGGCCGTCGTTGGCGGCTTCGGCGGCTTCTAGCGCGGCGCGGGCAGCAACCAGCGGCAGGTCGCCTTCGAGCACGTAGTCGGTCGCGCCGTCCTCGGTCTCGGGCATGTTCTGGGCGACCTCGGAACGACGCCAGTGCTTGGGCACCTCGACCTCGCCCTTGTCGTTGCCCAGGCGGTGCGTCAGCAGCGCAAACAGGCTGGATTTGCCCGCGCCGTTGCGGCCGACCAGGCCGATCTTTTCGCCGGGCTGCAGCGTGGCGGAGGCGTTGTCCAGCACCACCTTGACGCCGCGGCGCAGCGTGATGTCGCGAAGTGTGATCATGTCGCCGCCTGCCGGGCCGCCCCAAAGGCGGCGAAGCCCCCTCGGGGGGCAGTGAGTGAAACGAACGTGGGGGCT
>NZ_JBFUMO010000703.1:0-2617 GCF_054049355.1 Roseateles sp. P5_E11
CCTTGTCCTTCACGTCGGCCAGCGGCGGCACGCGGGCCGGGTTGTGCTGGGTGACGTGAGCCGACACGAGCTGGCTGGGACCGGTCTCGACGGCTTCGGTGTTGCGCTTGTTGCGCAGTGCATCGTTGCCGAAGACGGCTTCCAGCAGCTTGGGCGAGGCGAGCGGGCCCGCTGCGCCGGGCTGCGGCTGGCGCTGCACGGTGGCGGTCTGGACCTGCAGCTTGAGCTTGTCGGCTGCGGGCTGCAGGCTGTCGGACTGCTCGTAGACGAGATTGCCGAACTGCTCGGCAGCCTCGGAGTAGCGGCGCTGGGCGAGTTGCTTGCGCACTTCGTTCTCGACTTCGGTGCGCACCGCCTCGAAGGGCTTCTTGTCGCCTCCGCGGGTACCGGTCAGCTGAATGATGTGATAACCGAAATCGGTCTCGACAAGGTTGCTGATCTCGCCCTGCTTCATCGCGTAGACCGCAGCATCGAACTCCTTGACCATGGCGCCGCGGCTGAAGAAGTCGAGGTCGCCACCGTTGGCGCCCGAGCCTTCGTCCTGGGAATTCTTCTTGGCCAGCGCGGCGAACTCGCCGGGGTTCTTGCGCACTTGCGCCAGGATCTCCTCAGCCTTGGCCTTGGCCTTGGCGCGCTCTTCGGCTGGCGCATTGCGCTCCACCTTGATGAGGATGTGGCTGGCGCGGCGCTCCTCGGGCACACCATAGCGTGCTGCGTTTTCCTTGTAGTAGTTCTGCAGGTCGTCTTCGCTGAACTTGACGTCCTTCTTCAGCGCGTCCAGGTCGAGCACGACGTACTGGATCTGGGCCGATTCAGGCAGCTGGAACTTGGCGGCATTCGCCGGTTCCTTGTAGAAGGCCTCGACGTCGGCATCGCTCGGGTTGAGCTTGGCGGCGAAGTCCTTGACGTCGAAACGCTGCAACTGCACCTCACGTTGCTGCAGCAGGGCGTCGAAGGCCAGCTTGGGGCTGGCGGCGCCGACGGCAGCCGAGGACTCGATGGGGGCCGTGACCTGACGGACGGCGTAGTCCTGGCGCAGGCGCTCCATGAAGATGGAAGGCGTCATGCCCTGGGCCGCGAGCAGGGCCTTGTTGACCGTACCGTCGGGGTTGCGCAGAAAGGCGAACTGCGGGTCATTCCAGAAGCGGGCGTTGACGGACTCAGCGCTGGGCGTGAAGTGCTGGTGCTCCGCGGCGGCCTTGAGCGTGCGCTCGTTGACCAGGTTCTCGAGGGCCTGGCGTTTCACTTCCGGCGTATCCAGCAGTTTGGCATCGACGCCCGGGCTCTGGCGGCGGATGCGGTCGGCCTGCTCACGTTGGGCGACGTCCCATTCGGCCTGGGTGATCTTGCGGCCATCGACGCTTGCCACGCCGGTGTTGGCACCACCCATCATGCTGGTGTAGCCCTGCATGCCGACGAGGGCGAAGGACGGCAGGATCAGCAACAGCAGGACGAACTGGAACAGGCGGTTGTGCGTGCGGACGAATTCAAACATCTCGGGGAGCCTTGAGGATCAAACGCGACGAAGGCGAACCGAGGTTCGCCTTCGAGGGAGCCGCATTCTAAATGCGAGACGGCGGACGCCGCCCTGGGGTCGGGTGGTGGGCGCTGACGGGCTCGAACCGCCGACAATCTCCGTGTAAGGGAGGTGCTCTACCAACTGAGCTAAGCGCCCGGGGAAACCGGGATTGGCCGAAGGTTCAGTTCACGGCGTCCTTGAGCGCCTTGCCGGGTTTGAACTTGGGCACCTTGGCCGATTTGATCTTGATGGTATCGCCGGTGCGTGGGTTGCGGCCGGCGCGCGCAGCACGCTTGGTGATGCTGAAGGTGCCGAAGCCTACCAGCGAGACGGTGCCGTTCTTCTTCAGCGTCGTCTTGACGCCGCCGATCACGGCTTCGAGCGCACGGCCTGCAGCAGCCTTGGAGATGTCGGCCTGCTTGGCGATGTGCTCGATCAATTCGGACTTGTTCACTCGTGCCCCCTCATGACGATTCAGCGGACTGTTGAGCCCTGCACCGTGACCGGCCGCAAGACTGCGATGCAGATGTCGATCCCGCGCACTGCGCAGCCTGTGACAGGCCGACTACAAGCGGCCAAGGCGCGCGCGGGGAAGCGGATTCTAGACGCGCGTCCGGCGGTGGGCGGGGCGGGAAAAGTCCCGATACAACTCGGCGTCCGGCGTGAACCAGGACGGCGCCCTAGCGGGCCTTGGCACGGATTTCCGGCAAGGCCTTCTGCAGGTAATAGACCATGGACCAGATGGTCAGCACGACGGCTGCGTAGATCAGCCAGGTACCCCAGAGCCGCGTCGGAATGAGGCCGAAAAGCTGGCCGTCATAGAGCAGGAAGGGGATGGCCACCATCTGCACCGTCGTCTTCAGCTTGCCGACCATGTGCACGGCAACGCTGCGTGAAGCGCCGATCTGGGCCATCCATTCGCGCAGGGCCGAGATCGCGATCTCGCGGCCGACGATGACCAGGGCGACGAAGGCGTTGACCCGGCCGAGCTCCAGCAGGATCAGCAGCGCCGAGCAGACCAGGAATTTGTCGGCCACCGGATCGAGGAAAGCGCCGAAGGAGGATGTCTGGTTGAGCTTGCGTGCCAGATAGCCGTCC
>NZ_JBFUMO010000704.1:0-2602 GCF_054049355.1 Roseateles sp. P5_E11
CGCCGGGACGCCTCATCGACCACCTGGAGCGCGACACGCTGGACCTGTCGGCGCTGAACACCCTGGTGCTGGACGAGGCCGACCGCATGCTGGACATGGGCTTCCTCGACGACATCAAGGCGATCGCCAAGCGAGCGCCCGCCAACCGGCAGACGCTGCTGTTCTCGGCCACCTTCCCCGAGGGCGTGACCGAGATCGCCGCCAAGTTCATGCGCGAGCCGCAGACGGTCAAGGTCGCGGGTTCAACGAGTGCCGCGGCGTCGACCATCCGCCAGATCGCCTTCGAGGTGGGGGAGGGCGAGCGCCTGGACGCCGTGCCGCGCCTGCTGCGCGCCTTCCGGCCCGAATCGACGATCGCCTTCTGCAACACCAAGCAGCAGTGCCGCGACCTGGAGGCCGTGCTCGCCGCCCAGGGCTTCATCGCCCTGGCCCTGCACGGCGACCTGGAGCAGCGCGACCGCGACCAGGTGCTGATCCAGTTCGCCAACCGCAGCGCCTCGGTGCTGGTGGCCACCGACGTGGCCGCGCGTGGTCTGGACATCGCCAACCTGGCCTGCGTCATCAATGTCGACATCAGCGCCGACGTCGAACAGCACGTGCACCGCATCGGCCGCACCGGCCGGGCGGGTGCGGAAGGTCTGGCCCTGAGCCTGGCCAGCCTGGACGAGATGGGCCGCATCGGCCGCATCGAGCAGCTGCAAGGCCAGGAATTCAAGTGGCAGCCGCTGGATAGCCTTCAGGACGCTCCCGGCGGCCCGCTGCTGCCGGCCATGGACACGCTGCAGATCCTGGGCGGCCGCAAGGAAAAGATCCGCCCTGGCGACATCCTGGGTGCGCTGACCGGCGAGGCCGGCTTTGCCGGCACACAGATCGGCAAGATCAATGTGACCGACTTCCACAGCTATGTGGCCGTGGAGCGCGGCATTGCCAAGGAGGCGGTGCGCCGGCTGTCGCTGGGCAAGCTCAAGGGGCGCAAGGTCAAGGTCCGCCGGATGGCCGACCTGGAATAGGGCCTGTTAGCGCCACGGCAATGGGTCGCGAAGGCCCGCCGCAAGGGGCCAATCTAGACGCAGCGCGCCGCCCGCACTCGCGTGCGGGCCAGGGCTGCAACAACGAGTGGCCCCTTGCGGCGGGCCTTCCCGAAGGGTTGCGGCCAGAAAGACCGCATGCTGTGTTGCAGATCCTCGCTGGGCATGAGCCCAGCTTGCGGTCTGCTGTCGTGCCTGCGGCCTTTCTGGCCACAACGCGGCCCATTGCCGTGGCGCTAACAGGCCCTCTAATTCAGCCCCTGCTTGGCCCGTTCGCGGGCCATGTAGTTGGCTTGATCGCGATCACGATCTCGCTGCACGCGGGCCTCGCGTGTCTCCCAGTCGCCGCAGCTGAAGTAGGAGCCGCCGAACAGCCAGCCCAGCAGGCTGGAGTCGTCGACCGCTTTCCCTTCACCGCCGGTGCAGACCATCGCCGCCTTGGAGCTGCTCTGCTCGGTCAGGGCTTCCTGCACGAGCATGGAGCGCGACATCAGCACCGAGGCCGGCATGGCCACGGCCAGCAGCACGCCGCCGATGACAACGCCCTTGGCCCAGCGTGGGAGCGCGCCGCTGACAGGCGTGGGTGCCGCCGCCGCACGCGTGGTTGTCGGTTGGGGCCGGTTGAAGGGAATCGTGGCGGCGAAGGACGTCGCCTCGGTCGCCGTGATGGTGCCCGAGCGGCCGCCCGCGCCGCTCAGCAGCCGCGGCTGGGCAGGTTGTTGGGGTGGGTTGGTTGTGGCGGCCGGCATGGGGTTCGAGGGCCCTCGAAAGAGAGCCGAACGCGATGCTAGGGAGGCCGTTGCGGGCGGATTGTGAGCAATTGCAAGGGCGCGGCGCTGAGGGTGGAAATGCGTGGAGGAAGTCACGATCGCCAGTTGCGCCATAACGTGCCCGTTCAGGGGTGGTCACCATTCCCGGGCCTGGCTGGCAGAGCTACATTCGGCCCGTGTCCAGCATCCTCGACCTGCTCAGACGCCGCCTGTTGAAGGGCCTGCCAGCGCTGCTCGCGGTGGCAGCCGGAGTGGCCCATGCGCAGGAACTGACGCTGACGCTGCGTGCGCCTGACAGCGAGGCCGACCTGCGCAACGCCTACATCCGCGATGCGGTGCAGTTGGCGCTGGACAAGACGCGCGGGACCGACGGCGCTTACCGCCTGCAGCTGTCAGCGCCCATGAACAAGCGGCGCGCGCTGCTGGAAGCAGCCCAGCAGGCCGCACCGAACTTCCTCGTCGTCACCGGGCCGGACGCCGGCCGGGCCGCGGGCCTGGTGCCGGTGCTCTTTCCCATTCATCTGGGCGTGAATCGCTACCGCGTCTGCTTCGTGCACACGCCCCAACGCGCCGTCGTGCGCGAGGCCGATACCTTGAGCGCGGTGGCGCGGCTGCGCCACGTGCAGGGCCGCGGCTGGGCCGATGCGGACATCCTGCGTGCCAACGGCTTCACGGTCGCCGAGGCCAACGGCTACGAGGCGCTGTTCCAGATGGTGGCCATCGGCCGGGCCGACCTGTTCTGCCGCAGCGTGCTCGAGGTCGGCCAGGAAGTGCAGGCCCACACCGGCCTCAAGGGTCTGGCGC
>NZ_JBFUMO010000705.1:0-2593 GCF_054049355.1 Roseateles sp. P5_E11
GGCAAAAGCGCTGGCAGCGCTTCCCGACGAAGCAGCGCCTGCAGCGTCCCGACGCCCAGAGGGCATCGCCACCGAAGCGCCTGCGGCTCAGGCCATCGCCAAACCAGAGCCTCACGCCCTCCTCAGCAACGGCCTCGCCAGCCCCTGGTCCGGCCTGTGGCTGCTGCTGCCCATGCTGCTGCGCCACGGCCTGGACGACGCCGACGATCCGCTGGCCGCCTGGGCCGGTGCAATGCGGGCCGCCTGCAGGCACCTGCACATTCCGGACGACGATGTCATGCGCACCGCACTCGCCGGGCTCGACTTGCCCCTCGTCGACGACCCGCACTGGCTGCGCACCGCCCGCCTCGCCGCCGTCCACGACGCCCACCTGCCCCTGCTGCGCATTGCACGACGCCGCGGCGCGGTCTGGGTCTCGCCCGAGCGCATCGACGTCGAGTTCCCGCCGGCCTCGCTGGATCTGCGCATCCGCCGCGCTGGCTTCGACATCAACCCCGGCTTCGTGCCCTGGCTGGGCCGCATCGTGCACTTCCACTACCCCTCGTGACGCGCTCATGAACCCCGCCGACCTGCCGCCCCAACTGACGCTGACGATGCGCCCGCGCGACTTCGGACTCGCGGCGCTGGGTGCCTTGCTCGTTCATCCGAGCGAGCCGAGCGCGGCACCTGAGGAACGATTTCTGCGCGAGGCGCTGGTTGCCGCCGGCGGGGACGATTGGCGTGCCCAGGCGCTGGCCAGCGTCGATAGCGATGCGGCGCTGGCTCGCGCCCGCGACGCCTTTGGCTTAAGCACCATCGAAACCTTGGCGCTCGCCCTGGTCGCGGCCGTTGAAGATGATCCACTGGCCTGCCGCGTCATCGCCTGGATGCAGGCGCCGCAGCCCAGCCCTCGGCCGACGCTGGCCCTGCTGGCGCGCGCCTTTGCGCCGCTGCACGAGAGCTTCAGCGCCTTGGACCCGCAACACAGCGAAGCCACGACCCTTCACGCCCTGGCCTATGGCCGCGCCATGCGCCATGGCCTGCTGCAGGCCGAGGAGCCGAACTGTGCACGCCCACTGTGCGAGACCGCACTGCGTGTGCCTGCCCCCATCGCCGCCGCGCTGGCCGGCGTGGCCTGCGACTGGCCCGCTGCGCCGACGCCTGCGCTGTGGCCCGCGGCCCCCGTGCCCGCCCTGGACACGCCGCTGTCCGACTGGGCCCGCGACCTGGCCGCCATGCCGCGCTCCGGCCTAGTCATCCGCAGCGCCGCGCCGCATGAGGCGCGCGGCCTGGCCGCCGAACTCGTGCACCGCCTCGGCGCCGAGCCGGCTTGGTTTGCCAATGCGGACACCCTGCCGCCCGGTGCCGAGGCCTGGCTGGTGCTGACCGGCCGGGTTCCCGTTTTCGAGATCGACGGCTCACCCGGCACCGTAACCACCCTGCCGGCCCTGGCCGTGTACGACGGCCCGGCCCTGGTCGTCACCGGCCTGGACGGCGGCGTTCGTCGCGATGGCCCCATGGCCGATTGGCGCGTGCCGCTGCCCGATGCGGCGACCCGCACCGCGCTCTGGCGGGACGCGCTGGCCGATGAGACCCTGGCCACGCAAGCCGCTGGCCGCTACCGCGCCGGCTACGCCCAGATCAGCGACCACGCCCGCCTGGCTCGCCTGCTCGGTGCCGGCCAGGCCACGACGGAGAGCCTGCACCGCGCCGCCCTGATGACACCCTCGGGCCGCGCCCTCGACGCGCTGGCCCAACCGCTGAGCGAATCCGTGCCCGACGCCGCCCTCGTCGCCAGCCCGCAATTGCGCTCCGAGTTGGAGCGCATCGTGCAGCGCTGTATGCAACGCGAGACCCTGCACGTCGGCCTGGGCGCGGCGGCACGCACGCGCGCCTGCGATGGCGTGCGTATGCTGTTCACCGGCGGCTCCGGCACCGGCAAGTCGCTGGCCGGCCAGTGGCTGGCCCACCGTCTGGGCCTGCCGGTCTACCGCGTGGACCTGGCGGCCATGCTGAGCAAATGGATAGGCGATACCGAGAAGAACCTGGCCGAGTTGCTGGCCCGCGCCGAGCATGCCGACGCAGTGCTGCTCTTCGACGAGGCCGACACCCTGTTCGGCAAGCGCACCGAGGTGGCCAGCGCCAACGACCGCTTCGCCAATGCGCAGACCAACTACCTGCTGCAGCGCATCGAGACCCACAGCGGCATCGTCGTGCTGACGAGCAACAGCCGCGCCCGCTTCGACCCGGCCTTCGCGCGCCGGCTGGACTTCATCATCGATTTCGTCGCGCCCGACGCTACCGCGCGGCGCAGCCTCTGGCAGGCCCACCTGGGCGAGGCCAGCGATTGCAGCGCCGCCGACCTCAACCGCCTGGCCGCCCTGGGTGACTTCGCCGGTGGCCATGTGCGCAATGCCGTGCTCGCTGCCGCCGCCCAGGCCCGCGCCCGCGGTGAGCGCATCGCCTATGCGGACATTGCTGACGGCCTGCGCGCCGAGTACCGCAAGCTGGGGCGCAGCGCGCCGTCCGAGCTGTAGGGCCTGCTAACACTACGGGGATCGGATGCGTTGCCACTCAAAAGCCCGCGAGCAAGGCGCGAAGTCGAAGCTGGGGT
>NZ_JBFUMO010000706.1:0-2583 GCF_054049355.1 Roseateles sp. P5_E11
ACCTTGGCTTCACCGCAGGCCACGGCCTGGGCGAAGGCGAACAGCAGCGTCAGATTGCAGCGGATGCCTTCGCGCTCCAGTTCGGCAGCGGCCTGGATGCCTTCCCAGGTCGAGGCCAGCTTGATCAGCACGCGCTCGCGCGAGATGCCGGCGGCTTCGTACAGGCCGATGATGCGGCGGGCGCGGGCGAGCGACGCGGCCTTGTCGAAGGACAGGCGCGCATCGACCTCGGTGGACACACGGCCTGGCACGACCTTGAGGATCTCGAGACCGAAGCGCACCAGCACCTGGTCGACGATCTCGTCCAAGGGCTTGCCGCGATGCGCCTCAACTGCTTCCTTCAGCAACGGCGCGTAGTCGGGCGACTGCACCGCCTTCAGGATCAGTGAAGGGTTGGTCGTTGCATCTCGCGGTGCAAACTGCGCGAGCTGCAGGAAGTTGCCCGTATCGGCAACGACGGTGGTGAGGGTTTTGAGCTGGTCGAGCTGGTTCATGGGCTGCCTGTATCCGGGTCGAACGGATTGACCCGACGAAGAAACTGCTGCATAGTATTTCACGAAACTTAGTTACACAACGGTTAGCGCTCCATGGGAGACGCTGGCCTGGAGACCCCGCAGATGTCTTTCGATCTCGTGTTCTTTGGCGGTACCGGCGACCTGACATGGCGCAAGCTGATGCCCGCGCTGTTCCAGGCCTTCCGGCACGGCAAGCTGCCCGAAGGCGGCCGTATTCTCGCCGTCGCGCGTGACGACCAGACGGACGAGCGCTATCGCGAATGGCTGAAGGAGCGCTTCCGCGAAGTGGATGGCGCCAAGCGTCCCAACGACGAGGAGTTCGAGCGCTTCGCGGCGCTGATCCATTACCGCCGCATGGACTTGTCACAGCCCGATCACTACGCCGGGCTCAAGGAATGGCTGGACGCGCGCAACGCCGACACCGTCGTCCTTTATCTCGCCACCAGCCCGCACCTGTTCACCGGCATCTGCCAGCAACTCGGCGCCGTGGGCCTGAACCACGACAAGGTGCGCGTGGTGCTGGAGAAGCCGCTGGGCCATGACCTGGCCAGCGCCCAGGAGATCAACCGCGCGGTGCGCAGCGTCTTCGCCGAAGCGCAGGCCTTCCGCATCGACCACTACCTCGGCAAGCCCTCGGTGCAGAACCTGATGGCGCTGCGCTTCGGCAACGCGCTGTTCGAGCCGCTGTGGCGCCGCGAGAGCATCGCCAACATCCAGATCACGCTGGCCGAGCGCCTGGGTGTGGGCACACGCGGCGCCTTCTACGACGGCACCGGCGCGCTGCGCGACATGATCCAGAACCATGCGCTGCAACTGCTGACCATGATCGCGATGGAGCCGCCGGCGCGCAACGACGCCGACGCCATCCGCGACGAGAAGCTCAAGGTGCTGCGTTCGCTGAAGCCCTTCACGCCCGATAGCGTCGCCCGCGACGTCGTGCGCGGCCAGTACCGCGCCGGCAGCATCGAAGGCAAGGCCGTGCCCGGCTATCTGGAAGAGGTCAAGGTGCCGCCCGACAGTGCCTGCGAAACCTTCGTCGCGCTGCGCACCGAGGTCAACAACTGGCGCTGGGCCGGCGTCCCCTTCTACCTGCGCACCGGCAAGCGCCTGGCCGAACGCGACGCACAGATCGTCGTCAACTTCCGCCCCGTACCGCACAAGATCTTCCCCGGCGCAAGCCAGCCCAACCGCCTGGTCATCAAGCTGCAGCCCGAGGACGGCCTGGAGTTGCAACTGCTGGCCCAGAAGGGCGCCGGYCACGGCGAACAGTTGACGCCGGTGTCGCTGGACCTGGACTTCGACAAGGCCTTTGCGACGCAGCGCGTCGGCGCCTACGAGCGCCTGCTGCTGGATGCGATCGCCGGCCGCCTCAACCTCTTCGTGCGCAGCGATGAGCAAGAGCAGGCTTGGCGCTGGGTCGAGCCCATCCTTGACGCGTGGGAGGCCGACGCGAGCGGGCCGCGCCCCTATTCGGCAGGCTCCTGGGGCCCGGCCGCCGCAAGCGCACTGGTCGCGCGTGATGGTTTCAGTTGGGCGGAAGAACAATGAGCATTCTTGAGCGCGTGAAGGCGGCCCTGCCGGCCCTGCCGCCGGCCGAGCAACGGGTTGCCAAGCTGTTGCTGCTTGATGCCCGCAGCTTCGCCAGCCTGCCGGTCAGCGAGTTGGCCGACCGGTCGCATGTGTCCAAGCCGACGGTGGTGCGCTTTTGCCGCAGCGTCGGCTATGACGGCCTGGCCGACTTCAAGCTGAAGCTGGCCGGCAGCGTCAACGAAGGTGTGCCCTTCGTGCACCGTGCCGTGGACGAGGACGACAAGACGGGCGACATCATCGTCAAGGTGGTCGACAACGCCGTTGCCGCCCTGCTGCATTACCGCAACGATGCAGCCAGCCATGCCTTCGAGCGCGCCATCGACGCGCTGACCGATTCGGCCCGCCACAACCGACGCATCGAGTTCTACGGCGTCGGCAACTCCGGCATCGTGGCCCAGGACGCCCAGCACAAGTTCTTCCGCCTGGGCGTGAACACGGCGGCGACCAGCGACGGCCATGTGCAGCTCATGAGTGCGAC
>NZ_JBFUMO010000707.1:0-2581 GCF_054049355.1 Roseateles sp. P5_E11
CCTTTGAGGAGCAGGGCTTCAAGGGCATCGTTGGCGTCGAGACCTACGGCCTCTTCCTGCCGGCCAAGACGCCGCAGGCCACGGTCGACAAGCTGGCTGAGGTGGCCCGCGCCGCGGTGCGCGAGCCCGGCGTCATCGAGGCCCTGGCCAAGCTGGGCTTCGAGCCGCTGTCGCTGCCGCCGGCAGACTACGCCAAGCGCCTGGCCGCCGAACGCGAGTACTGGGGGCCGGTCGTCAAGGCTTCGGGGTTCAGCTCGGACGATTAGCATCGGCGCTCCACTCATGGAGCCTGAATGCCCTGGCGTCGACTGGCTGTTGGCCTCGCTGCTTGCCTTGCTGTTTGCCTGACCCTGAATGCGGCCCATGCGGCGACCGACGCCGCGCGGCTGCAGGCGTTGCTGACCGAACAGCAATACGCCGCGGCGCGCGCCGATGTCGACGCATTGCTGCGCGCCAGGCAACCCGATGCCACCGAGCGCGGTGTCATCTACCAATGGCTGTTCGCCCGTGATGACGGTGCCGCCATCGATCGCCGCACGCGTCATGTGCTGACCACTTCCAACGTCGACGCCATCGACCTGCTCGCCGCCGGCCGCCTTGCGCTGGACCGGCGCGATTTCGAGCGCGCCAGGCAGTGCTTCGAGAAAGCCCTTGAGCGGGCAAAGCGGCCCGTCGACAAGGCGCAGGCCCTGCGCGGCCTGGGCCAGCGCCATTACCAGCTGCGTGAGTTCGACGCCTCGCTACAAAAGCTCGAAGCCGGCATCGCCGCCGAACGCACCGCCGACGGCCTGGCCGCGCTGGCCGACACGTTGATCCGGCTCGGCCGCACCGAAGACGCGATTGCTGCGGCCGAGGGCGCCGTCGCGCTGAACCGTCATCACGAAGCCGCCCACTACCTGCTCGGCAATGGCTATGTGCGCGAGAACTACAGCCAGCTCGCTGCTCGCCTGGGCGACGGCTTTGCACCGCTGATGGCCGACGTGAGGCGTGCCTCCGATGCCTTCGAAAAGGGCGACTTCGACACGGCGCTGCTCATCAGCCTCGCCGTGCTGGAGCGTTGCCCGCAGCTCGGCCGGGCTCATGCCATCGCGGCCAAGGCGCTGGAGTCGCAGCGCTTTGCCATTGATGTGCACCGCGCCGACTACGAGCGCCGCTTCAAGGCCCTGCCCATGCCCACCGTGCCGGGCATCGAGCGCTATGTACTGAACTGGAAAGAGCTGTCGCCGCGCCACCAGAAGCGTGTGGCACTGTCCGTCGCGCCGTGGAAGGCCTTCATCCCGGTGCTGGTGGAAGGGGGCGCTACCCACTTCATCAAGCCGATGTGGATGCGCCTGTCCGAGACGCCGCAGGCCCATGCGCTCAAGGATGCGCGCATCGACTACGACTCGCGCCTCTGGGACGACGTACGCGGCATGGGCGGGCACTTCACCGTCACCGGCATCGAAGACGTCGAGCGCAGCATCTTCGATCGCTACAACACCGTGCTGCACGAGCTGACCCACCAGGTCCATGGCGTGCTGACGGCCGACCAGGCGCGCAGCATCGAGACCCTCTACCAGCAGGCCAAGTCGCGTGACGCCAGGACACGCAACGGCTTCCTGTCGCGGTATGCCGGCGGCTCGGTGTGGGAGTATTTCGCCGAGGGCGCCAATGCCGCGGCCTCGCCACGGCGCGACGCGTATGACGGCCGCGAGATCGTGCGCGAGCGCCTCATCGAGATGGACCCGGCCCTGCGTGCCGAGATCCGGCGCTTCTTCGCCCAGCGCGACACGCGCGCCAGCTTGCCTGTGGCCCTGGTCAATGCCGGCAACCAGAAGCTGGAAGATGGCCAGCTGGCCGAGGCCAAGCCGCTGTTTGCGCGCGCTCTCAAGCTCGCGCCCACCGACGAGCGCGCGCTGACGGCCCAGCTCAATGCGCTGGCCATCGAGGGTGATGGCGCCGCCGTTGCTGAACTGGCGGCCCGCGCCCTGGCTGCTCATCCGCGCAGCGGTGCGCTGCGCGCGGGTGTCGCCGACGCCCTCTGGCATGGCGGCCGCCCACTGGCTGCCGAGGTTGTGCCTGGCCTGGGGCGCGATGTCGAGGCGCTGAAGGGCGAGGACCGCTTCCGCGTCGACCTCGCGCTGGGCGACTACTACCGGCGCCTCGGCGATGTGCCGCGGGCGCTGCCCGCCTATGACGCCGTGCTGGCCTACCAGCGCGACCAGCCCGAGGCGCTGTGGGGCCGTGCCGCCACGCTGGCGTTGGACAGCCGCTGGGACGACGCCTTCAAGCAGTACGAGGCTGTGCTGCGGCTGCGCACCGGCCTCGTGCCGCTGCGCCGCGATTACGCGCTGGACCTGCTGCGCGCCGGCCGCAAGGAGGCGGCGCGAGCCCAGATCAAGGAAGCGCTGATCTTGGACCCCGCCGACCCCGACACATTGGCGCTGAAGGGCTGGCTGGCCCTCGTCGATGGCGACCCGACCGCTGCGCGCCGCGATGCCGGCGAAGCCCTGCGGCTCGGGCCTTGGAGCGACTTGGCCCTCATCGTCGAGGCCGCCGCACTGCAGGCCCTGGGGCAGGGCGAGGCGGCGCAGGTGACTCT
>NZ_JBFUMO010000708.1:0-2574 GCF_054049355.1 Roseateles sp. P5_E11
GCCTGCGCGCCGGCGCGGGTGCTGACGCTGGCGATCAGCGACGTGCCCGGTGACGACCCGGCCGTCATCGCCTCCGGCCCGACGGTGGCCGACCCGACCACCTGCGCCGATGCGCTGGCCATCTGCCGGCGCTACAAGATCGAACTGCCCGCCGCCGCCCGCGGCGGACTCGAGTCGGGCACCTTCGAGACGCCCAAGCCCGGTGACTTCGCCCAAGCCGGCCATGAACTCGTCATGCTGTCCACGCCGCAAATGAGCCTGGAGGCGGCCGCCGCCTTTGCCCGCGAGCAGGGCATCGCCGCCCACATCCTCAGCGACGAGATCGAAGGCGAGTCGCGCGTGGTCGGCGGCATGCATGCGGCGCTCGCTCGCGCCGTCGCACGCCGCGGCGAGCCCTTTGCCAGGCCCTGCGTGATCCTGTCCGGCGGCGAAACGACGGTGACCGTCGACCCGAGCCGGCTCGCGGCCGCAATTGGAAAAGGCGGCCGCGCCACCGAGTTCCTGCTCGGCTGTGCGCTGGCCCTGCAGTGCGAGCCCGGCGTCCATGCGCTGGCCGCCGACACTGACGGCATCGACGGTGTTGGCCCCCATGCCGGTGCCTTGCTGACTCCCAGCAGCCTGGGCCGCGCCCGCGCCCTGGGGCTCAATCCGCAGGCCCTGCTGGACGAGCACGACAGCGCCAGTTTCTTCGCGCCGCTGGGCGACCTGCTCGTCCCGGGGCCGAGCTTCACGAATGTGAATGACTTCCGCGCATTGCTGATCGTTTAGGGCCTGTTAACGCCACGGCAACGGGCCGCGTTGTGGCCAGAAAGGCCGCGAGCAAGGCGCAAATCGCAGCCGGGCTGGGTGCCCGGCGAGGATTTTGCAACGCCGCGCGCGGCCTTTCCGGCCGCAACCCGAAGGGAAGGCTAGCCGCCAGGGGCCACTCGGCGTTKCACCGCTGGCCCGCACATGAGTGCGGGGCGGCGCGTTGCGCCTTGATTGGCCCCTGGCGGCTAGCCTTCGCGGCCCATTGCCGTGGTGTTAACAGGCCCTGACGTGAAGTCCGTGGCGAGTCCGCGGCCTTCGTCCTAGACTGGCCCGACTGTCATCGCCCCGGAGGTCAAAGATGAGTGCAGCTGCCGAACGTTTCTTCGTCAGGCACAACGCCCTGCCGACCATGCCCGAGGTGGCCTCGCGGCTCTTGAAGAGCTTCGACGACGACAACGTCGGCATTTCGCAGATCGCCGCGCTGATCGAGAAGGACGCAGCGCTGACCGCCAAGGTGTTGCGCCTGGCGAACACGGCGCACTACAGCCCCGCGCACCAGATCGCTACCGTCATTGACGCCGCCCATGCGCTGGGCCTGGAGACGCTGCGCAACCTCACCATGGCCGCCTGCCTGAGCGGTGCCTTTCCCAAGGTCCAGGGTCTGGACCGGGCCACCTTCTGGCGCCACGGGGTCGCCACGGCCAACTACGCGCGCATCCTGGCCCGCATGCTGGGCGCCGATGCGGCCACGGCCGACACCGCCTACCTCGCGGGGCTGATGCTGCGCACCGGCCAGCTGCTGATGGCCTTGGACGAGCCGCATCTGGTGGCCGACGTCGAGACCCATGCCGCCGAGCCCGGCAGCCGCTTCTCGCTGGAGGAGCACCGCTTCGGTTGCACCCACGCCGACGTGACCGCGTCGCTGGCTGCGCACTGGCATTTCCCGCAGGCGATGGTGGAGGCCTTCAAGGACGCCAACACGCCGCTGGAGATCCGCCCCTTCTCGCTGATCGCGGCCGTGCTGCATGTGGCCGAGGTGCTGGCGGATGCCGCCGAGCACCATGACGAGCCCGTGCATGCGCTGAAGGTGGCCGTGCCCGAGCTGATCGAGCACCTGCATCTGGACTTGGACCTGCTCGCCGCCAAGATCGCCGCCACCGGCGACCCGGCGGCCGAGGTGGAGCAGATGCTGCACTAGAGACAGTTCGCTTCGGGCGCTCCGCTCGGCGCGCCATAGCTGAACTGCGCCCAGCGCGGCGGCTCGGTTGCTGGCTGCAGCAAGAAGGCGTGATGAAAGCTCGTCTCGCACAGGTCCGCCAGCTTCGGGCCGCCCAGCGCTGCCAGCACGGCCGTGACGGTGTTGCTGTGGCCGACGACGAGCACCACGCCGGTCTGGGCGCGCACCGCGTCGGCCACCGCCTGCACATGGGCGGCACCCTTGGCGTCCACCACGCGCGGCTGCAGGCCCAGCGCCTTGGCCAGCGGTGCGGCGGTGTCGCGCGTGCGGCGGAACTGCGTCGTCAGGATGCTGTTCACGTGCAGGCCGGCCAGCGCCTGGGCCAGGGCCTGGGCGCGCTGCTCGCCAGCGGGCGTCAGCGCGGGGTCCCCCGTGGGCTCGGTGGCGCGCTCGGCGTGGCGCACCAGGATGACGAGATCGGGCGCGGCCGCGGCCGGGGCGGCCAGGGCGAATGTCAGAAGACAGGCTGGCAGCAGGACAGACAAGGGCTTCATCGCGATTCCAGAAGAGGTCGGGTGCCATTCTCGCCACGGCCTGCCAGTTACCATCCCGGCCCCATGCCGTACGCCTTTGCAAAGCCCCATGAC
>NZ_JBFUMO010000709.1:0-2573 GCF_054049355.1 Roseateles sp. P5_E11
GCATGAAATGAACCCGAACACGGCGCCTCTGCCTCTGCTCAAGCTGGCATGGCCGCGCGTCGGCGAGGGGCAGTGGGGTTTGTTTGACACGCTTCGCCGCAGAGCCCCTTTTCCGACGGCGGCCGCTGCAGCTGCCGCGACCGGCATTCCGTTCACCGATCAGCTGACCGACTTCCGCGCGGGCGACGCACTGCGCTTGCGCGTCTGGGCGCCTGGCCTGCCGCAAGCCCTCGAATACAATTTATGGGTTTTGCCTAGCGGCGTCCGTGCGCCGTGGCTCATCCACTCGGTCGAGTATCGATCCAGGCCTCTGGTGCCCGCCCCCACGTCCCCGTCCGCCCCAAGCCCCGTTGAAAACTTTCCGACTCCCAGCCCGGACCTCTCTCGACCCCCAGACCCTGCGTCAATGGCGCCGTAGCGGGTGGGTGGAGCCGACCCGAGCCGGGAAGCGCTCCATCGTGCTCTTGGCGCGCAGCACCATGCGCTACCGCGCCTTCGACCTCCGGGACTTGCCTGTCGCCGAATGGTCCGGTGCGCTCCGTAGCCAATTAGCGGCGTGGCAACCATTTCCGGAATCCCACTGGGTGGTGCAGCTCGCGTCCGGCTGGGCTCAGGTCCACGCCATCCCACGCGACACCGTGTCGGACTTGGCGCCGTCGGTCCGGTGCTGGCCCGAATCAACTTTGCATGAACCACTGCTTGACCAGGGAGTTCGTCTGTTGGCCGCGCTAGAAGGCTTTGAGGGCCAGGTCTGGGCTGGTGGCATCCTGCGTGTCAGTCGCTGGTGGCCGCGCCTGCCCTCGGACGAGGAATGGCAGGCCTTTGTACGTGCCAGTGGACTGGGTGGCGGCGCCGAAGTGCAGCGGCCGGCCGTAGAGACACTTGCGTGGCGAACACCCTTGGTTTCGCCAGTGGCGCTGCATCAACTGGGCCAGGGCTCAATGAGGCCGTTGCAGGCGATTGCATCCGTCGCTCTCCTCGCCCTGCTGGCCCTGACCGGTTATGCCACACACGACACGTGGGACGCTTACCAGGCGCATGTTTCAAGCGCCGCCGAGGCGGAGGCTTTGCGTACTCAGGTAGAGCCTGTTTTGAAGGCGCGCGAGCGTGCAGCGGCACTCCAGCAAGACCTCGCCGCGCTGCTGGCGCCTCTGACTGCAGCTCAGCCGCTGGAAGTTTTAGACCACCTTTCGCGTCGGCTGCCCAATGGCGTTCTGTTGAAGGAATTTGATCTCCAGGGGCTTGAGGTGAGACTGCTGCTTGAGGCGCCAGCTGATGTGTCTCGTAGCCGTTTGATCGAGGCTCTGGAGGCGGGCGGTTGGTTCACCGGCGTATCTGAGCAGACGGGATCCAGAGCAGGCATCGTGTTGCAGATGACGCTGGCGTCGCCGCGCCCGCCCACTGCTTCCAACACGGAGGCGGGCGTGAGCCAGCGATCGGACGAGGCGCCTGCGTCCGCCCCCAGCCTGCCGCCTGGTGTGAAGCCATGAGCCGGGTGCAATCGTTGATTGCCGAGGCCCGACAGCAATGGCGAGCCAATGTCCGTCTGCGTTTCGGTGTTGCAGTCATTGCGGGTGTTGTCTGGCTTTGGGCGTTACTTGTGCTGATGGACGCCGCCAAGGCTTTTCGCGGTGAAGCTGAAGCGGCTCGCCAGCAGGCCGATCAGTGGCGGCCTCTGATCGGTCAGACAGCCTGGCCGGCGCGCGTGGACGAAGCCCGGAGCGAGATGGACGCAGCGCGCAGCTTGCAGTGGGCCGCTGCGTCAACAGGAGCGGCGGAGGCGCGTCTGCAAGACTATCTCCGTAGCTTGGCCGAAAAGGGCGGACTGAACGTGGTGGAGCTGACGATCCTGCAGGGCGCGGCCGAGGCGGCCTCGTCAGCAGCGGGCGGTGTTTTGCGCGCGCGGCTGGTCACAGATCTGAATCGGCCTGCCTTGATGGCGTTGCTTGCCGAGTTGCAGGGCGCGCAGCCGATGGTCATCGTCGACGTGATCAAGCTGCGGCCTGCCCAGGTGCCTGCGCGAGCAGAGTTGGAATTGCGTGCCCAGATGCGGGTGCAGTCGGTGTCTGGCAAATCGGATGAGGTCAAGCCATGACACAGGGATTCTTGAGCTCGCGAGTGCTGTTTGGGCTGGCGTTTGCGGCGCTTTTGGCGGGGTGGCTCGCGCCGCCGGCGCAGCCGGCCGATGTGGCCCTCGTGCGTGCAAGGCGAGATGCCTGGGTCTTGCCTGTTTTGCCCAGGCCTCAGCATCCCGGCGCGATGCCTGTCGTGGTGGCTGCTGCGCCTATGTGGGGAAGCGATCCGAAGCCTGTGGCGACCACGCCCGCTGCGGATCTCCGCTGGCGACTCGCCGGGTTGTATGGCAGCGGGCGAGCAGGCGGCGCCGTGTTGATATTCCTGGATCCGACCAAGCCCCCGCAGCGACTCAAGGTCGGCGACAAGCTGCCCGATGGTCAGGCGATCGTGGCTGTTGAAGGCAATGAATTGGTGGTGCGAAATGTCAAGAAAAAGTTGGAACGTCTGCCGGTCGAGCGTTATGAGTGAGCTGCGACTGGCGCCGTTGGGGCTGGCTT
>NZ_JBFUMO010000710.1:0-2563 GCF_054049355.1 Roseateles sp. P5_E11
TTCGATGGTCGAGCTGTGCTTCTTCGCGCCGCGCATTGCGCGTGGGGACGGCAAGCGCGCGTCCGAGTGCGGCAGCGCAGGCATCCAGCAAGGTCGAGGGCGTGACCGGCTTGGTCAGCAGCGCGCCGGCCCGCAGCTTGTGCTCGGCCAGGCGCTGCCTCACCTCTTCGCGGCTGAAGGCCGTGGCCAGCATGACCAGGGGTGCCGGGTGGCGCAGCTCGGTCTGCTGGGCCAGCGCCTGCGCGCAGGCCACGCCGTCCATGCCCGGCATCTTCCAGTCGAGCAGCAGCAATTGGAAAGGAGCATCGCCGGCGTCGGCCTGCATCACCAGGCGCAGCGCTTCTTCGCCCCCCGCGGCGGTATCGACCTGCAGGCCCAGCGTGCCGCACATCGTCGCGAGCAGCTCGCGCGCGGCGGCGTTGTCGTCGACGACCAGCACACGCGTGCCGCGCAGACTGGTGTCCATGGCCGCGTCCGCAGCGCCGGGCTGCAACCCGAAATGCAGCTCGAAGTGCAGACGGCTGCCGCGGCCCAGCTCGCTCTCGACGGTGAGCTCGCCGCCCATCAGTTTCACCAGGTGGCGGCTGATCGCCAGCCCGAGGCCGGTGCCGCCATAGCGCCGGCTGGTCGAGGCATCGGCCTGCGTGAAGGGCTGGAACAGGCGTTGCAGTTGTTCAGGGCTCATGCCGATGCCGGAATCACCCACGGTGAAGCGCAGCCGGGCCGATTCGCCGTCCCGCTCCACCATCTTCACGGCGACGATGACCTCGCCACTGTCGCTGAACTTGACGGCGTTGTTTCCCAGGTTGAGCAACACCTGGYCCAGGCGCGATGGGTCGCCCACCAGTGCCCGGGGGATCGCGAGCGGCAAGTCCAGCAGCAGCTCCAGGCCCTTCTCGTCGGCCTTCAGGCCCACCACATTGCTCAGGTTGTCCAGCACGTCGCCAAGGCTGAACGGGATCGTTTCGATGTCGAGCTTGCCGGCCTCGATCTTGGAGAAGTCGAGGATGTCGTTGATGATGACCAGCAGCGATTCCGCCGCCGCATGCGCCTTCTGGATGTAGTTGTGCTGCTGCGGGTTGAGGCCGCTTTGCAGCGCCAGGTGGGACATGCCCAGGATCGCGTTCATCGGCGTGCGGATTTCATGGCTCATGTTGGCCAGGAAGCTGCTCTTGGCCTGGTTGGCAAGCTCGGCGACATTCTTGGCCTGCTGCGCTTCGCTGTAGGCGGCTTCGAGGTCGGCAATCGTGTGGGCCAGGCGGGCCGTCATCGAATTGAAGCTGGTGGCCAGCATGCCGGTCTCGTCGCGCGCTTCGACGGGCGCCTGGGCGGTGAGGTCGCCAGCGGCGATCCGTGCCGCCACCTGGGTCAGGCGCTGCACCGGCCCGACGATGCTGCGCCGAAGCAGGAACGCCAAGGCTGCACCGAATGCCAGCGCGGCCAGGCCACCGACAGCCGTTTGGGCACGCGAGCGGGCCAGGCTGTCCCGAGCCCGCGACAGCTCGGTCTGCAGTTGCGCCTGCTGCTCGGCGGTGATCTGGTGCAGCAGGTCGAGAAGCCCTTGCGCCTGCGGCACGACCTCGGTCCGATACAGGTAGAGGTCCTCGTAGGCACGCGCGCTGTCCTGGATCGTGCGGATGCGCAGGGTCAGCTCGGTCAGCGCGGCCCGCGCCGCTGCGATGCGGTCCAGGTGGGCGCGCTGCGCAGCCGTGAGCAAGGGGCGACGGGCGTAGAGCCCGTCCCACAAGGCCGCATTGGTGACCAGCTGCGAGCTGTACGTCAGCCTGAAGTTGCCTTCGCCCGAGGCGCCGAACGCCATCACGTTGGTGGCCAGCACATCGAACGAACTCTGGAAGGTAAGCATCTCCGCCAGCACTTCGCGGTTCACCGCGTCGGCAGGGCGCGAATTCTGCAACTTGATCATGGCCTCGGTCTCGGCCAGCACACGCACCCGCTGCGCCTGCACGTCCATGCTCGACAGTCGCAGCGCCGGCCGGTTGCGCAAGGTGTCCTCGTGCAGCTCGAACAGCTGTGGCGGCAGGCGTTTCCAGCGCGCGTAACGCTCGTTCAAGGCCTGCACCTGCTTGCGCTCGCCCTCCTCCCAGCCGTCGGCCAATTCCTCCAGCGATGTCAGCGCACTCTCGAACGCCCCGCGTGCCGCGTGGTAGTGCCCGATGTCTTCGCGGTCAGAGAGCACCAGGAAGCCGCGCAGGTGCAGCTGCATGCTCAGCAGCGCCTCCTGCGCCTGGGCCGACGCCCGCGAGGCCGGCGCCCGCAGGCCTTCGCTGATTTCGATGTCCCGGCTGGCGTTGCGGCCCGCCAGGATGGCGAGTGCCACCACCAGCAGCGTCAGCCCGACGAGGACCCCGACGCCGACGGTCAGCTTGGTGCCGATGCCCAGTGACGCTACCCGGAAATTCCAGCGCATGCCCGTGATCAATAGCCCAGTGAAGTTCGATACGCCTCTCGTTGCCGCTCGCGGCCGAGCCGGATCGTGATCTCTTCGAAATCGACGGCAGCGGCCTCGAGCGCTTCTGCCGGACTCAATTGACCGGCCGCCGCC
>NZ_JBFUMO010000711.1:0-2556 GCF_054049355.1 Roseateles sp. P5_E11
GGGTCATGTCGAGATGCGCTACGACGCCGAGCAGAAGCGAGTCATCTACCAGCCGGTGACCATCGAGCCGCGTGAGATCACGCCTCGCATCATTCGCGAAGACAAGTACGGCGGGCTCTGAACACCATGGCCGAAATCAAGAACTACACCCTCAACTTCGGTCCGCAGCATCCGGCCGCCCACGGCGTGCTGCGTCTGGTGCTGGAGCTGGACGGCGAAGTCATCCAGCGTGCCGACCCCCACATCGGCCTGCTGCACCGCGCGACCGAGAAACTTGCCGAGAGCAAGACCTACATCCAGTCGCTGCCCTACATGGACCGCCTCGACTATGTGTCGATGATGGCGAATGAGCAGGCCTACTGCCTGGCCATTGAAAAGATGATGGGCATCGAGGTGCCGATCCGCGCGCAATACATCCGCGTGATGTTCGCGGAGATCACGCGGCTGCTGAATCACCTGATGTGGCTGGGCGCGCACGGCTTGGACTGCGGTGCGATGAATGTGCTCATCTACTGCTTCCGCGAGCGCGAAGACCTGTTCGACATGTACGAGGCGGTCTCGGGCGCACGCATGCACGCGGCCTACTTTCGGCCGGGTGGCGTCTACCGCGACCTGCCGGACACGATGCCGAAGCACCAGGCCAGCAAGATCCGCAATGCCAAGGCCATCGACAGGCTCAACGAGAACCGCCAAGGCTCGCTGCTGGACTTCATCGACGACTTCACCGCGCGCTTCCCGAAGAACGTCGACGACTACGAAACGCTGCTGACCGACAACCGAATCTGGAAGCAGCGCACGGTCGGCATCGGCGTCGTCTCGCCCGAGCGCGCGCTGAACCTGGGCTTCACCGGCCCCATGCTGCGCGGCTCCGGCATCGCCTGGGACTTGCGCAAGAAGCAGCCCTACGACGTCTACGACCGTCTGGACTTCGACATCCCCATCGGCACCAACGGCGACACCTACGACCGCTACGTCGTGCGCGTGGAAGAGATGCGCCAGTCCAACCGCATCATCCAGCAGTGCTCGGCCTGGCTCCGTGCCAACCCCGGGCCGGTCATCACCGACAACCACAAGGTGGCGCCGCCTTCGCGCGTGGACATGAAGTCCAACATGGAAGAGCTGATCCACCACTTCAAGCTCTTCACCGAAGGCTTCCACGTGCCCGAGGGCGAGGCCTATGCGGCCGTCGAGCACCCCAAAGGCGAGTTCGGCATCTACATGGTCAGCGACGGTGCCAACAAACCCTACCGCCTGAAGATCCGCCCGCCTGGTTTTGCCCACTTGGCAGCGCTGGACGAGATGGGACGCGGCCACATGATTGCCGACGCCGTCGCCATCATCGGCACCATGGACATCGTGTTCGGCGAGATTGATCGATGAGCTACCAACTCTCTGACGCCACCCGCGCGCGCTTCGACCGCGAGGTCGCCAAGTACCCCTACGAGCTGCGCCAGTCCGCCGTCATGGCCTGCCTGGCCATCGTGCAGCAGGAGGAGGGCTACGTGTCCCGCGCCGCGGAAGATGTGATCGCCGCCCACCTCGGCATGCCGACCATTGCGGTCTACGAGGTGACGACCTTCTACAACATGTTCAACCAGCGTCCGGCGGGCAAGTTCAAGCTGAACGTCTGCGCCAACCTGCCTTGCCAGTTGCGTGACGGCCAGAAGGCGCTGGACCACCTGTGCAGCAAGCTCGGCATCGAGCAGGGCGGCACGACGGCCGACGGCCTGTTCACCGTGCAGAAGAGCGAGTGCCTGGGCGCCTGCGCCGACTCGCCGGTGATGCTGGTGAATGACCGCCAGATGTTGAGCTTCATGACGACCGAGCGCCTGGATGAGCTCGTCGACGTGCTGCGGTCTGAAGCAGCCAAGGCCTGAGGACGACGATGCTGGACCTTTCCAAATTCCAAGCCACCGGCGCCGAGACCTGTTTCCACGGCCGCCACATCGCTCCGCAGATCTACGCGGACCTGGACGGCAAGAACTGGTCAATCAAGGACTATGAAGCCCGCGGTGGCTATGCAGCCCTGCGCAAGATCCTCGGCAAGGACGGTGGCGAAGGCCTGACAGCCGATCAAGTCATTGCCGAAGTGAAGACCTCGGCCCTGCGCGGCCGTGGCGGCGCAGGCTTCCCGACCGGCCTGAAGTGGAGCTTCATGCCCCGACAGTTCCCGGGCCAGAAATACCTCGTCTGCAATTCCGACGAAGGCGRGCCGGGCACCTGCAAGGACCGCGACCTGCTGATGTTCAACCCGCATCAGGTCATCGAGGRCATGGCCATCGCCGCCTACGCGATGGGCATCAAGGTCGGCTACAACTACATCCACGGCGAGATCTTCGAGGTCTACGAGCGCTTCGAAGCGGCCCTGGAAGAAGCCCGCGCCGCTGGTTACCTCGGCGACAAGATCATGGGCTCGGACTACAGCTTCCAGCTGCACGGCCACCATGGCTTCGGCGCCTATATCTGCGGCGAGGAAACCGCGCTGCTGGAGTCGCTGGAAGGCAAGAAGGGCCAGCCGCGCTTCAAGCCGCCGTTCCCGGCCAGCTTCGGCCTGTA
>NZ_JBFUMO010000712.1:0-2549 GCF_054049355.1 Roseateles sp. P5_E11
CTCATTGGGAGGCAACGTCCGATTCTTGAACCGCAGCTCTGCACAGCCGCCAAGCGACACGAACTCTCGATAGCTCGCGGGGAAGCGGAATTCAAGTGCGGCTTCGGCTGCGGCCAACTCCTGAGTGAGGACTTCGGGCACGCCTTCGTCACGAGCCGACGCGCCTGTGCTCAAAATCTTCTCGATCTCAGTCATGGGTCCGGTGACGCTCAACGTTTGAATTCAGCCGACCGGCCGGCGTAGCCGGCCAGGGTCGGCTGCAATGAAAGGTTGGACGTCATCCGCGCAATTCATTTCAAAGCGCGGCGAAGGACTTGATTGAGCAAGGGAAGGTGCATCTCGGTGATATTCGGATTGAATCTGAATTCTTCGATTTTCTGCAGCTCCGCCAAATACCTATCCCAGAAGGAGTTCCACTTCTTTACCTTTCGAGGAGCAGGCACGTGGAGCTTCCAATGAACTCGAATACTCTCTTGCCCGCAATGTGGGCAATGGAAATTCGGCACATTTTGATCTTTGCGCTGCAACTTCCGGCATTGCAGGCAGGCAAACGTACGGTTGCTCATGACGTTCAACGKTTGAGCTCAGCCACGGCCGGAGGCCGTCGGCTGGAGCGAATACGAAGGGACTTCCCACCTTCTGGCCCACGGCGTCGAGGCGCCAAGATTGATGGTGCGAATCGTCAATCTGCAGCCATGTGAAAGGGGAAGTCCATGAACGAGATTACCCGAGTCGGGGTCGATCTGGCCAAGCGCGTGATCCAGGTCCACGCCGTTGATGCGGCAGGTCGCGTCGTGGTGGCCAAGGCGCTGCCCGCCGACAAGTTCGCCGCCTGGTGCGTGCAGTTGCCGGCGGGCTGCCTCGTGGCCATGGAAGCCTGCGGCGGCGCCCACCACTGGGCACGCAAGCTGCGCGGCTTCGGCCTGGATGCGCGGCTCATCGCCGGCCACTTCGTCACGCCCTACCGCATGGCCGGCAAGGGCGGCAAGAACGACGCCGCTGACGCCGCCGCGATCTGCGAGGCCGCCGGCCGCCCGCACATGCGCTTCGTCCCCGTAAAGACGCCCGCCCAGCAGGCCCTGCTGGCCATCCACCGGCTGCGCGAGGGCTACAAGGAAGACCGCACCGCCTGCATCAACCGCATTCGCGGCCTGCTCACCGAGTTCGGCATCGTCTTCGCGCAAAGCCCCGACGCTCTGCGCCTGGGCCTGGCCGACGTGCTGGAAGACGCCAGCAACGAGTTACCCGGCATCGCCCGGCTGGCGCTGCAGGAGGCACGGCTGCACTGGGTCGAGCTGGAATGCCACATCGCCAGTTGCGACGAACGCATCACCGCGCACGTGCGTTCGGACCAACAAGCCAAGATGGCCGCCCAGCTCAGCGGCATCGGTCCCGTGACCGCGTCCGCGCTGGTCGCCACCGTGGGCGACTTCAGGCAGTTCAAGAACGGCGCGCAGTTTGGTTCCTGGCTGGGCCTGGTGCCCCGGCAGAACTCCAGTGGTGGCAAAACGGTGCTGGGGCGCATCACCAAACGCGGCGACGACTACCTGCGCACGCTGCTGATCCAGGGCGCCAAGTCGGCCGTGATGACGGCGCACAAACGCACGGACAAGATCTCGCAGTGGCTGGTGCAACTGCTCGCCCGCGTGGGCTGGCAGAAGGCGGTGGTGGCGCTGGCCAACAAGAACGCGCGCATCGTCTGGGCGCTGCTGGCCAAGGATCGCGTGTTCGATCCGAACTACGTGTCGATCAAGCCTGGGGCAGCGCCCGCAATACCTGGCACCGCCACGGTCTGAAACGCCCCCCTCAACCCATAAGTTCTTCCCGTAGACCTGCGTTCGAAGATGCAATTCACAGGTCAGACCGGCAGCAGGCAAGCTCGACTAACCCTGTGCCGCGCCCATGGTGGCGACGGCGGCGAATGAATGGAGCCCTGCTGAGCGGTTGGTATCTGGGCCCGCACCGACCACGAGTGCAACAAGGCCGCCTGTAGATGTGCAGTCTGTTCTCTGTGGCGCTGCATCGAACCCGAACTCAGGTCTTGCTGGGAAAACAGCAAAGGCAAGTATCGAAAGCAGCCAATACCGAACCGGTTGATTTACCGGGAAGTCCCTGTAGAGTGGTTAGATTTCGGGCCGAAGACGCGTTTATGCCAATACATCTTTGGCGAGGTGAACCATCCCTCGTTCTGCGCGTTCTTGAACTGCGCAAGCTGTGCCATGGGAATGTTGTAGCGCCAAAAGAGCGCCAGGAGGTCGCGTAGTGACTCTTCCGAGATTCGCTTGGATCGAATGAGCAGCGTGTCCTGCTCCCAATTGACCACAGATCTAATCTCTCGTGCCCAATGGAATAGATGCTTTTCGTCGAGCTGAGAGCCGAAGCGCACACCTGAGCAGTCGAGGTAGACCATGGAGAAATCTAACGTTTGAATTCAGCCGACCGGCCGGCGTAGCCGGCCAGGGTCGGCTGCAATGAAAGGTTGGACGTCATCCGCGCAATTCATTTCAAAGCGCGGCGAAGGACTTGATTGAGCAAGGGAAGGTGCATCT
>NZ_JBFUMO010000713.1:0-2545 GCF_054049355.1 Roseateles sp. P5_E11
CGCAAATACCTCGTTGCCGGCCTGCTGGTCTGGCTGCCGCTGGCCATCACCATCTGGGTGCTGGCCCAGGTGCTGGACGTCGTCAACGGCGTCTTCGGGTCCATGCTGGCCGCGCTGGCCCTGATCATGCCGGCCTCGCTGCGCGAGGCCATCCTGGAGCTGCGCCATGTGCCCGGCCTGGGGCTGGTGATCCTGGTCGGTGGCCTGCTGGCCACCGGCGTCCTCGTTGCCAACATCTTCGGCCAATGGCTGCTGACGCAATGGGACCGGCTGATGTCCCACATCCCCATCGTCAAGAGCATCTACAGCTCGGTCAAGCAGGTGTCGGACACGCTGTTCTCCAGCAGCGGCAACGCCTTTCGCGAAGCCGTCCTCGTGCAGTACCCGCGTGCCGGTAGCTGGACCATCGCCTTCGTGACCGGCACGCCCAGCGGCGAGGTGGCCTGCCATCTGGAGGACGAGCACGTCAGCATCTACGTGCCAACCACGCCCAACCCGACCTCGGGCTTCTTCCTCATCGTGCCCAGGTCGGACGTGAAGCCCCTGCACATGACGGTGGACGAGGCGCTGAAATACATCATCTCCATGGGCACCGTGGCGCCGCTGCCCCATCCCGTGGACCTCGGCGCCATCGCCGACGAGGCGGCGCGAAACCAGCCGGGTTGAACGCCCCGGCAGGCGTTCAATCCTGAGAGCCGAGCGAGCTCGCCAGCGCCCCAAGAACACCCCCTGAAAAGAATTCGGAGAAATCCCATGCGTACCTGCTATGCCGGCCAAGTCAGCGAAAAGCTGCTCGACCAGACCGTGACCCTGATGGGCTGGGCCCATCGCCGCCGTGACCATGGCGGCGTCATCTTCATCGACCTGCGCGACCGCGAAGGGCTGGTCCAGATCGTCTGCGACCCCGACCGCGCCGACAGCTTCAAGATTGCTGAGGACGTCCGCAGCGAGTTCTGCCTCAAGATCGTCGGCAAGGTGCGCGCCCGCCCGGCCGGCACCGAGAACGCCAACCTCGTCAGCGGCAAGATCGAAGTGCTCTGCCACGAGATCGAGGTGCTGAACCCGTCGGTGCCCATCCCCTTCCAGATCGACGAGGACAACCTCAGCGAGACGACCCGCCTCACGCACCGCGTGCTGGACCTGCGCCGCCCCTACATGCAGAACAACCTGATGCTGCGCTACCGCGTCGCGATGGAAGTCCGCAAGTTCCTGGACGAGCACGGCTTCGTCGACATCGAGACGCCGATGCTGACCAAGAGCACCCCGGAAGGTGCGCGCGATTACCTCGTGCCCAGCCGCGTGCATGACGGCCACTTCTTCGCGCTGCCGCAGTCGCCGCAGCTGTTCAAGCAGCTGCTGATGGTGTCGGGGTTCGACCGCTACTACCAGATCACCAAGTGCTTCCGTGACGAGGACCTGCGCGCCGACCGCCAGCCCGAGTTCACGCAGATCGATATCGAGACCTCCTTCCTGACCGAGGAAGAGATCCGCTCGATGTTCGAGGGCATGATCCGCCACGTCTTCCGCAAGAACCTCAACGTCGAGCTGGGTGACTACCCGGTCATGAAGTACGCGGAAGCCATGCACCGCTTCGGCTCCGACAAGCCCGACCTGCGCGTCAAGCTCGAGTTCACCGAGCTGACCGACGCCATGACGACGGTGGACTTCAAGGTGTTCAGCGGCCCGGCCACCACGCCGGGCGGCCGCGTCGTCGCGCTGCGCGTGCCCAAGGGCGCGTCCATGAGCCGCGGCGAGATCGACGCCTACACCGAGTTCGTCAAGATCTACGGCGCCAAGGGCCTGGCCTGGGTCAAGGTCAACGAAGTGGCCAAGGGCCGCGAAGGCCTGCAGTCGCCCATCGTCAAGAACCTGCACGACGAAGCCGTCGCCGAGATCCTGAAGCGCACCGGCGCCCAGGACGGCGACCTGTTGTTCTTCGGCGCAGACAAGGCCAAGGTCGTCAACGACGCCATCGGTGCGCTGCGCCTGAAGGTCGGCCACAGCGAGTTCGGCAAGGCCAACGGCCTGTTCAACGACGTCTGGGCGCCGCTGTGGGTGGTCGACTTCCCGATGTTCGAGCACGACGAGGAGAACAACCGTTGGGCGGCCGTTCACCACCCGTTCACGGCACCCAAGGACGGCCACGAGGACCTGATGACGTCGGACCCGGGCAAGTGCATCGCCAAGGCTTACGACATGGTGCTCAACGGCTGGGAGCTGGGCGGCGGCTCGGTGCGTATCCACCGTGCCGAGGTGCAGGCCAAGGTCTTCGAGGCGCTCAACATCAGCGCGGAAGACCAGCGCATCAAGTTCGGTTTCCTGCTGGACGCGCTGCAGTACGGTGCGCCCCCGCACGGCGGCCTGGCTTTCGGCCTGGACCGCATCGTCACGATGATGACCAAGGCCGAGTCCATCCGCGACGTCATCGCCTTCCCCAAGACCCAGCGCGCCCAGTGCCTGCTGACCGGCGCGCCGTCGCTGGTGGACGAAAAGCAGCTGCGCGAGCTGCACATCCGCCTGCGCAATTCGGCGGCTGCGGCGCAGT
>NZ_JBFUMO010000714.1:0-2545 GCF_054049355.1 Roseateles sp. P5_E11
GTCGTAGAGCTCACCTTCGATGAGGAAGCTGCCGGTCGCGTCGGTATAGCGCACCTCATTGCCGATGCGGACCTCCCACAGCCCGGGCATGGGGGCCGGGCGGATCTCGTCGACCTTGGGCGCGTTGGGCATGCGCTCGGCAAGGGCCTTGCGGATGACGGCGTCGTTGGCCAGCGCGGGAAGGCTGATGGCAACAAGCAGGCCGGCCAGGAGTCGAAGGAACGTAGAGGACACGATGGGAGAGCCGGTTGGGGTTCAGAGCCCGAGGGCGCGCTGGGTCAGCCAGCGCTTGACGGGGGTGAGTTGGTTGAGCGCATCCAAGCCGCGGTTGCGCAGGCTCTGGACGGCGGGGGAAGAGTTGGCGAAGAGACGCTGCAGCACGTCGGTCAGCTCGCCCATCGCCAGCGTCGGCGCGAGGCGCTCGCGGGCATAGCGGCGCAGCAGGCGTTCGTCGCCGAGGGGGCGCCAGGACTCGCGCGCAGCCAGCACGTGGGCAAGCGCGGCGACGTCGCCCAGACCGAGGTTCAATCCCTGGCCTGCCAGCGGGTGAACGATGTGAGCTGCATCACCCAGCAGCACCCAACCCGGGCCGCTGACGGCATCCGCGCGGGCCAGAGCCAGCGGCCAACTCGATCGCTCGCTACCGAGGCCCAACTCGCCCACAGCACCACCAGTGGCAGCATTGAGTTCGCGTTCGAATTCGGCGGCCGGCAAGGCTTGCAGTTGTTCGGCCCGCGCCTCAGCGCAGGACCAGACCAGGCCATAAGACGCACCAAGCGCCGGCTTCTCGAAAGGCAGCAGGGCCAGCACCTCGCCACCCGGCTGAAACCACTGGCGAGCGACACCCTGATGGGGCCGATCGGCTTTCAGTCTTGCGGCCAGCGCGCGATGGCCATAGGGCTTGAGCTTGAAGTCGACGCCCAGCGCGGCGCGCGCGGTCGATTCGCGACCTTCGCAAAGGGCGATCAGCGCTGCCGAGGTGTTATCCGCGACGTTATGAACATGAGGAGAGAAGCGCAGGGCCGTCGCGAGCTGCGCATCCAGCGCGGCGGCGTCGACGATGACGGCCAACTCACGCAGGCCTTGCTGCCATGCCGAGAAGCTCAGTCGGCCGGCAGGCTGGTTGGCGACGGCATCACCGCCGACGACCATGTCGTAGACGGGACTGATCGCGTCAGGGGGCAAGCTGTCCCAGACCTTCAGCTCCGTCAGCAGGGCGACCGAGGCGGCGTTGAGCGCATAGGTCCGCACGTCGTCGGCGCGAGGCGTTCCCGGCGCGCCGGTCATGCCCACGGTCAGCCCCTGAGCAGCCAGGCTGAGCGCGAGGCTGCCACCGACCGCCCCCCGTCCTCTGACCAACACATCCACGCTTTGCATCGGGCAATTGTAGGCAGCGGTGATGCCCGCATCGCCAGCTGGGCCGGCCCGAAGGAGTCGACAGCGCCGGCCGACTAAAATCCCCGATTCGGCGTCGGCCTGCCGTCGCCCGCCCTCCCCTACGGAAAGCCCCCGCCATGAGCCTCAAATGCGGCATCGTGGGCCTGCCCAATGTCGGCAAGTCCACGCTCTTCAACGCCCTGACCAAAGCCGGCATCGCGGCTGAGAATTATCCTTTCTGCACGATCGAGCCCAATGTCGGCATCGTCGAACTGCCCGACCCCCGCCTCGCGGCCCTGGCCGAAATCGTCAAGCCCGAGCGCGTCATGCCCGCCGTCGTCGAGTTCGTCGACATCGCCGGCCTCGTCGCTGGCGCGAGCAAAGGCGAGGGCCTGGGCAACCAGTTCCTGTCCCACATCCGCGAGACTGACGCCATCGTCAATGTCGTGCGCTGCTTCGAAGACCCCAACGTCATCCACGTGAATGGCAAGGTCGACCCGATCTCGGACATCGAAGTGATCCAGACTGAGCTCTGCCTCGCTGACCTCGGCACCGTCGAGAAGAGCCTGCACCGCTATAACAAAGTCGCTCGCGCCGGTGACAAGGAAGCCATCGCGTTGGTCAAGGTGCTGGAGAAGTGCCAAGCCGCACTGGACCAGGCTCAGCCCGTCCGCACCATCAACTTCAGCAAGGAAGAACTGGTCATTCTGAAGCCCTTATGCCTGATCACGGCCAAGCCGGCCATGTTTGTTGGCAACGTCTCGGAAGACGGTTTCGAGAACAACCCGTTCCTTGACCGCCTGAAGGAATATGCAGCGGCCCAGAACGGGCCGGTGGTGGCGATCTGCGCCAAGACCGAGTCGGAGCTGTCCGAAATGGAAGACGAGGATCGCGCCCTGTTCTTGGCCGAGATGGGCCAGGATGAACCCGGTCTCAACCGCCTGATTCGTGCCGCCTTCAAGCTGCTGGGCCTGCAGACCTACTTCACCGCCGGTGTGAAGGAAGTGCGCGCGTGGACCATCCACATCGGAGACACCGGCCCGCAAGCCGCCGCGGTCATTCACACCGACTTCGAACGCGGTTACATCCGGGCGCAGACGATTGCCTATGACGATTTCATCAAACACCGCGGTGAGCAGGGCGCCAAGGACGCGGGAAAGATGCGCGC
>NZ_JBFUMO010000715.1:0-2545 GCF_054049355.1 Roseateles sp. P5_E11
GGCCGACCCTGCCCTCGTCATGCGCGCCTACCCTTCCGCCGCCGGCCGCCCCAAGGCCAAGAAGCCGGCCACAGCGCCTTCCGCGCCCAAGGGCTGAGTCGATGCAAAGGCGCCTTCGGGCGCCTTTTGATTGGTGCAGTGCGGCGTGCATTTGCTTGCACTTAGGCGTAGCCTTGGGCTCACCTTGAGCAGCAAGGAGGTCCGCCATGAGAACCCTCGCAGTCACCATTGCGTCTCTGGTCACCGCGCTGCCGGCCTTCGCGGCCGACACACCGGCCAGCCACGCCCAGGCCGTGTTGCACGATGGTTGCGCCCAGGCCTATGCCAGCCACGTCGCCACCTACTACGCCGCCGGCGCGGTGGCGCCGACCTTCACCGGCGAACGCCCCAAGGGCGACCACCGGTACTACAACGACGCCAAGCCCTGCGACGAAGCGCAGTTCGCGTCCTATCTGGAAAAGGCCGACCCGGCCACGGTGACGATGGCCTATCCCACCGCTGCCGGCAAGGCCAAGCCCAAGAAGGCCAACGCCGTCACGACGGCGGCGGTGCCCAAGTCGAAGTGAGTCCAGCCGGAGCGCGCGCCTTGCGGGCCGAGCGCCGGGCCGCTCCCTAGCCGGCCCGCGTAAGGCGATGTGCTTGCTGGTCAATCCGGCAAGCATCGCCGTCACCTCGGGGGACCGGCCAAGGTATGCCCTTGGACGAGGGGCTCAGGCTTCCCAGGGCATCATCAGCGCCAGCATCAGCAGCTTCTCGAACTCCGGCGCAAAGTTGGCGATGATGGCCTCGGGGTCGGGGCACAGGCCGGTGTCGGTGATGAGGCCGAACTGCACGCGGCCGGCGTAGGTCAGGATGCTGACGCCCATGCCGATGTCGCCCGACTGCGGCACCCAGAACATCACCTTCTCCACCGTCGAGCCGCAGAACTTGAGCGCCTCGGCCGGGCCCGGCACATTGGTCATCACCGCCGTCGCCTTCTTGGCGAAGAGGTTGAGCATCGCGTGCTGCACGGGCTTGATCAGCAGGCCGGCGACAGACAGCAGGCCGAAGGCCATCACCGGCTGGAAGCTGCCCTTGAGCTCGCTCATGCGCGCGCGTACCGCGAACAGCCGCTCGATGGGATTGGCGATGCCGATGGGCAGCACCAGCGGCACCAGGCCGAAGCGGTTGCCGAGTTGCCAGGCCTGCTCCAGCGGGCGCAGATTGACCGGCACCATGGCGCGGATCTCCTTGCCCGCCGGGTCGTCGCCCTTGTCCGCCAGGTAGCGGCCGATGGCGCCGGCCGCGCAGGCCAGCAGCACGTCGTTGATGGACGCGCCCAGGGCCTTGCCGACCGCCTTGACCTCGTCCAGCGCCAGGCTGTCATCCCAAGCCACGGTCTTCTTCGAACCGGGCTTGCCCTTGAGGCGCGTCGGCGAATCGTCGGGCATCAGCGCAAAGGCGGCCACGTCGGACACGGCCTGGTAGCCCATGCGGGCCATCTCCAGCGACGAGTCCATCGGCGTGTCGCCACGCATGGCCAGGTCCACGCCCTTGGCCACGCCCTTGCCCGTCATGCCGATGGCCTTGACGGTCAGGTTGCTCAACGGTCGCAGGAAGGCGTCGAGCAGCCAGTCCGCCTCGCCGGGCTCCTCAACATCTTTTGTCGCGCGCTTGGGCGGCGCCTTGCCGCCATCGGTGATGGACAGCATGACGGCGATCAGCGCGATGCCGTCGGCAATGCAGTGGTGGATGCGGGCAATCAGTGCGCTCGTGCCGTCGCCCATGTCCTCGATGAGCTGGAACTGCCACAGCGGGTGGGCCGGGTCCAGCGCCTCAGAGCACAGCTCGGCGACGCGCTCGCGCAGCACCTCGTCACGGCTCTGGCCGCGCAGGGGCAGCGGCACCTCGGCGACAACGTGGCGGGCGATGTCGAAATCCTTGTCGGCCACCCACTGGGCGCCCAGCAAGGCGTCCTCGACGACCTTTTGCCGAAAGCGCGGGTACTGCAGCAGCCGTTCGGCCACGCGTTCGCGCAGCGCGGCCAGCGTGATGCCGGGGCGGATGGACCAGACCCCGACGATCATCATCAGGTTGGCCTCGGTGTCCATGCGCAGCCAGGCGGTATCCACCTTGGACATACGTTCGCTGCTGGGGCCCATGCGTCTCCTCGGATTCGTTATTGGCCGGGCCTAAACTCGGCGGCCCGTCGGTCGATTGTCATGAGAATCGACGCCCCAATCAGCCTGGAGAACCCCCGTGAGCCTGAAAGACCAATTCGAAGCCGCTGTCGCCGACTCCAAGAACCTGGCCGAGCGGCCGGACAACATGACGCTGCTGAAGCTCTATGCGCTCTACAAGCAAGGCAGCGCCGGCGACGTCGACGGCAAGCGCCCCGGCTTCACCGACATGGTCGGTCGTGCCAAGTGGGACGCATGGAACGAGCTCAAGGGCACGAGCACCGATGACGCGATGCAGCAGTACATCGACCTCATCGAATCCCTGAAGTAAACCGGCGCCGTCGGCGCCCAAGAACCGGCTGGGCCTGTGCTCAAGCCGGTTTCTT
>NZ_JBFUMO010000716.1:0-2540 GCF_054049355.1 Roseateles sp. P5_E11
ATTCAAGGTCATCAAGCTCGACCGCAAGCGCAACAACGTTGTGCTGTCGCGTCGTGCCGTGGTCGAAGCCTCCATGGGTGAAGAGCGCGCCAAGCTGCTCGAGACGCTGTCCGAAGGCGCCATCGTCAACGGCGTGGTCAAGAACATCACCGAATACGGTGCGTTCGTCGACCTCGGCGGCATCGATGGCCTGCTGCACATCACCGACATGGCATGGCGCCGTGTCCGTCACCCGTCCGAAGTCGTGACGGTTGGCCAGGAACTGACCGCCAAGGTCCTGAAGTTCGACGCCGAGAAGAACCGTGTCTCGCTGGGCATCAAGCAGCTGGGCGACGACCCGTGGTTCGGCGTTGCGCGCCGCTACCCGACCGGCACCCGCCTGTTCGGCAAGGTCACGAACATCGCCGACTACGGCGCGTTCGTCGAGATCGAGCCGGGCATCGAAGGCCTGGTGCACGTCTCCGAAATGGACTGGACCAACAAGAACATCGCCCCCAGCAAGCTGGTCTCGCTGGGCGACGAAGTCGAAGTCATGGTCCTGGAAATCGACGAAGACAAGCGTCGCATCAGCCTGGGCATGAAGCAGTGCAAGGCCAACCCGTGGGAAGAGTTCGCCGAGAACGTCAAGCGCGGCGACAAGGTCAAGGGCCCGGTCAAGTCGATCACCGACTTCGGCGTGTTCGTGGGCCTGGCGCAAGGCATCGACGGCCTGGTGCACCTGTCCGACCTGTCCTGGGACGAGACCGGCGAAACCGCCGTTCGCAACTTCAAGAAGGGCCAGGAAGTCGAAGCCGTCGTGCTGGCCGTGGACGTCGAGCGCGAGCGTATCTCGCTGGGCATCAAGCAGCTGGACAGCGATCCCTTCACCGCCTACACCACGATCAATGACCGTGGCGCTTCGGTGACCGGCATCGTCAAGACCGTCGACCCGCGCGGCGCCGAGATCGAGCTGGCTGACGGTGTGATGGCCTATCTGCGCGCTTCGGAAATCTCCCGCGACCGCGTGGAAGACGCCCGCAACGTGCTGAAGGAAGGCGACGAAGTCACCGCCGTCGTCGTCAACATCGACCGCAAGACCCGCAACATCCAGCTGTCCATCAAGGCCAAGGACAACGCCGACAACCAGGAAGCCATGACGCGCCTGAGCCAGTCGAGCGAGCGTGAAAACGCCGGCACCACCAGCCTGGGCGCCCTGCTGCGCGCCAAGCTGGACAACCAGGGCAATTAAGCCCTGTTTGAACTGCCCGGTCCTCTAGCGAATTGCTGGAGGCCGGGTATGCTCCCCACAGGCTCGCCGGCCTCGCCAGCGGGCCTGTTTCAATTTCAAGAGACAAGCCGCCTCGCTTATGACCCGCTCCGACCTCGTCGCCGTGCTCGCCGAACGATTTGGCCAACTGACCCAGCGGGACACAGAGTTCGCGGTCAAGACCATCCTCGACGCGATGAGCGACGCTCTCGCGCGCGGCCACCGCATCGAGATCCGCGGCTTTGGCAGCTTCTCCATCAGCCGCCGCCCGCCGCGCGTGGGCCGCAACCCGCGCAGCGGCGAGCAGGTCATGATCCCCGAGAAACTGGCTCCTCATTTCAAGCCCGGCAAGGCGCTGCGCGAGGCTGTCGACAAGCATCTTCCTGTGACGGACGCCTGACCCCGCCTGAGTCAGAATCCCGGGCCATGCGCACCCTCGTCTGGCTCCTGCGAGCCCTGCTCTTCTTCACACTGTTTGCCTTCGCGCTGAACAACAGCCACGAAGCCGTCGTGCGCTGGTTCTTCGGCCACGAGTGGCGCGCGCCGCAGGTCATCATCGTGCTGCTGGCCTTTGGCTTCGGCGCCGCCTTTGGCGTGCTGGCCATGGTGCCCGCCTGGTGGCGCCACCGCCGCGCCGCCCAACGCGTCGAACCCCTGCCCGGCATGCCCCAACCCACACCCGAAGTCCCCGCAGCCCCTTACGCCGCTCACCAAGATGGAGTTTGATCCGCGCTGGCTGCTCTTTGTCCTGCCCGTCGTCTTCGTCCTCGGCTGGCTGGCCTCCAAGCTCGACTCCAAGCAGTGGAAGCTGGAACAGCGTGATTCGCCCAAGGCCTATTTCAAGGGTCTGAACCTGCTGCTGAACGAACAGCAGGACAAGGCCATCGATGCCTTCATCGAGGCCGTCCAGAACGACCCCGACACCTCCGAGCTGCACTTCGCCCTGGGCAGCCTGTTCCGCCGCCGTGGCGAGACGGAGCGCGCCGTGCGCGTGCACGAGCACTTGTTGCGCCGCGGCGACCTGCCCAAGACCGACCGCGATCGCGCCCAGCACGAACTGGCCCAGGACTTCTTCAAGGCCGGCCTGTTCGACCGCGCCGAGGCGGCCTATGCCGAACTGCGCGGTACCGCCTTCGAGCGTGAGGCGCGCCTGGCCCTCTTGTCGCTGTACGAGCGTTCGCGCGACTGGGCCAAGGCCGCCGAGGTTGCCGCAGAACTGGAAGCCGCAGGTACGGGCTCCTTCTCCGGTCGTATCGMGCATTACCTCTGCGAGCAGGCCCTGGTCGCCCAGTCC
>NZ_JBFUMO010000717.1:0-2532 GCF_054049355.1 Roseateles sp. P5_E11
AGATGCGTCAGGCCATCTTTGTGTCGGCCACGCCGGCGCAGTATGAGCAGGACAACGCGGGGCAGGTAGTGGAGCAGGTCGTGCGGCCGACGGGCCTGGTTGACCCCCTCGTCGAGGTCCGGCCGGCCACTCATCAGGTCGACGACGTGCTTCAGGAGATCCGCTTGCGTGTCGAGGTGCATGAGCGCGTGTTGATCACGACCCTGACCAAGCGCATGGCTGAGCAACTGACCGACTACCTCAGCGACAACGGCGTCAAGGTGCGCTATCTGCACTCCGACGTGGACACGGTGGAGCGTGTCGAGATCCTGCGCGACCTGCGACTGGGCGCTTTCGACGTGCTGGTGGGCATCAACCTGCTGCGCGAAGGGCTGGATATCCCCGAGGTGTCGCTTGTCGCCATCCTGGATGCCGACAAGGAAGGCTTCCTGCGCGCCGAGCGCAGCCTGATTCAGACCATCGGCCGGGCCGCGCGCAACCTGAACGGCAAGGCCATCCTGTACGGCGACCGCATCACCGAGTCGATGCGCAAGGCCATTGGCGAGACCGAACGCCGGCGCGCCAGGCAGATCGCCTTCAACGAGGAAAACGGCATCACGCCGCGCAGCGTGCAAAAGCGCATCAAGGATTTGATCGACGGCGTCTATTCGGCCGAATCCGGCCGAGACGATGCCAAATTGCTGGCCGCGGCCAAGGTCGAGGACTTGTCCGAGAAGGATCTGGCCAAACGTATCGCCCAGCTCGAAAAGCAGATGCTGGAACACGCCCGCAACCTGGAGTTCGAACAGGCTGCGCGGATGCGCGATCAACTGGCTCAACTGCGCGAGCAGGCCTTCGGCGCCCGCGTGCACGACAACATCGTGCCCCTGGACAGTGCTCGAAAGGCAGGTCCAGTTCGCTGAAGCTGCTGCGCCGCAGCAAAAAACCTGCCGAAACCTAGGGATACCTGGCGGCCATAGGAAGTGGCCGAGTAGTCGAGTAAAATCATCGGAAATGATTCGCTCGGGTATTGTCTGGGCGTGCCGGGTTAACCCGAAATCATTTGTCCAGGACAAATCCTGGTCGTGCCACTCGCTAAGGAGTTTTTATGCGTCTCACTACCAAAGGCCGGTTTGCAGTCACCGCGATGCTGGACCTGGCGCTGCGCGAGAATACAGGCCCCGTGGCCCTGGCGGCGATCAGCCAACGGCAGCAGATTTCGCTCTCCTACCTGGAGCAGCTCTTCGGCAAGCTGCGTCGCCATGAACTGGTGGAAAGCACCCGTGGCCCGGGTGGCGGTTATTCGCTGGGCCGCAAGGCCGAGAACATTACCGTGGCCGACATCATCGTCGCCGTGGACGAGGCGCTGGACGCCACCGGCTGCGGCGGCAAGGAAAACTGCATGGGCGAGGACAGCGGCCGCTGCATCACCCATGAACTCTGGACCAATCTGAACGCCAAGATGATCGAGTACCTCGATTCCGTCTCCCTGCGCAAGCTCGCCGATGAGCAACTGGCCAAGGGCTTCGAGGTCGAGGCGGCGCCGGTCAAGCGCGCCATCTCCAGCCAGCCGGTGCTCAAGCCCATCCGCGTCACGGCGCCGAACTCGGTCTTTGCCCTGGGTGGCAATCTCGGTGGCGCGTTCAGCAAGTAAGACCAAGAACTCAAAAGAAGTCGTTCCATGGACATGACCCCGCACTTCCCGATCTACCTCGACTACGGCGCGACGACGCCGTGCGATCCCCGCGTGGTGGACGCGATGATTCCCTGGTTGCGCGAGCACTTCGGCAACCCGGCGTCCCGCAGCCACGCCTGGGGCTGGGAAGCGGAAGAGGCGGTCGAGAAGGCGCGCGTGCAGGTGGCCGAGTTGATCGGTGCCGACCCGCGCGAGATCGTCTGGACGTCCGGCGCGACCGAGTCCAACAACCTGGCACTCAAGGGCGCCGCGCAGTTCTACAAGACGCGCGGCAAGCACCTGATCACCGTCAAGACCGAGCACAAGGCCGTGCTCGACACGATGCGTGAGCTGGAGCGTCAGGGCTTTGAGGTGACCTACCTCGATGTGCAGGAAAACGGTCTGTTGGATCTGGAAGTGTTCAAGGCGGCATTGCGCCCGGACACCATCCTGGCCTCGGTCATGTACGTCAACAACGAGATCGGCGTCATCCAGGACGTGGTCGCGTTGGGCAACCTGTGCCGCGAGCGCGGCGTCATCTTCCACGTCGACGCGGCGCAGGCCACTGGCAAGGTCGCTATCGATATGGCCAAGCTGCCCATCGACCTGATGAGCCTGGCCTCGCACAAGAGCTACGGCCCCAAGGGCATCGGCGCTCTCTACGTGCGCCGCAAGCCGCGCATCCGCCTGGAAGCGCAGATGCACGGCGGTGGCCACGAGCGCGGCATGCGCTCCGGCACGCTGCCCGTGCACCAGATCGTCGGCATGGGCGAGGCCTTCCGTATCGCCCGCGAGGAAATGGGCGCCGAGAGCGAACGCATCCGCGCACTGCACAACAAGCTGATCAAGGGCCTGTCCGGTATCGAGCAGACCTTCAT
>NZ_JBFUMO010000718.1:0-2528 GCF_054049355.1 Roseateles sp. P5_E11
GAGCAAGCCAGGCGCATTGATTGGCAGACGCCGCCGCAGCAAATCTGTGATGCAAGCAACCCACCGTTCGCACGTTGGTTCGTCGGTGGCACGACCAATCTCTGCCACAACGCGGTGGATCGGCATGCCGCCACGCGGCCCGACGACCGCGCGCTGATCTGGGTGTCGACCGAAGTCGGGCAGGAAAAGGTCTACAGCTTTGCCGAACTGCAGGCTGAGGTCGAGGTGATGGCCGCCATGCTGGTCGCGCAGGGGGTGGGCTCCGGCGACCGCGTGCTGATCTACATKCCCATGATTCCGGAGGCCGCGTTCGCGATGCTGGCCTGTGCGCGCATCGGCGCCATCCATTCGGTCGTGTTCGGGGGCTTCGCATCGGTCAGCCTGGCCAGCCGCATCGAGGACGCGACGCCGAAACTCATCGTCAGCGCCGACGCGGGCAGCCGCGCCGGCAAGACGCTGCCCTACAAGCCGCTGCTCGACGAGGCCATTCAGTTGTCCGCGCACAAGCCCGCCGCGGTGCTGATGGTGGACCGCGGCCTGGTGCCTTTCGAGCTGGTGGCTGGCCGCGACCTGGACTACGCCGCGCTGCGCCGCCAACATGCCGACGCTTGCGTGCCCTGCGTCTGGCTCGAGTCCAACACGCCGAGCTACACCCTCTACACCAGCGGCACGACAGGCAGGCCCAAGGGCGTGCAACGCGACGTCGGCGGCCATGCGGTCGCGCTGGCCACCAGCATGGACTGGATCTTTGGCGGCAAACCGGGCGAGACGTTCTTCTCCACCAGCGACATCGGCTGGGTCGTGGGCCACAGCTACATCGTCTACGGCCCGCTGATTGCCGGCATGGCGACGCTGATGTACGAGGGCACGCCGGTCAACCCTGACGCAGCCGTGCTGTGGAGCCTGGTCGAGAAATACAAGGTGACCGTCATGTTCAGCGCGCCGACGGCGGTGCGCGTGCTGAAGAAGCATGACGCCGCGCTGCTCAAGCGCCACGACCTGTCGTCGCTGCGCGCGCTCTTCCTGGCCGGTGAACCGCTGGACGAGCCCACGGCGAGCTGGATTGCCGACGGTCTTGGCGTCCCGATCATCGACAACTACTGGCAGACCGAGACCGGCTGGCCGCTGCTGACGGTGGCCCACCACATCCCGGGTGTCGAAGCCGTGCCGACGCGCCTGGGCTCGCCCGGCGTGGCGATGTATGGCTATGACGTGAAGCTGCTCGACGAGAACACCGGCGCCGAGCTCACCGAGCCCAACCAGAAGGGCGTGCTCGTCATCGAGCATCCGCTGCCGCCGGGCACGTTGCAGACGGTCTGGGGCGACGACGCGCGCTTCGTCAACACCTATTGGAAGAGCGTGCCGGGCCGCGAGCTGTACTCCACCTTCGACTGGGGCCTGCGCGATGCCGACGGCTACACCTTCATCCTCGGCCGCACGGACGACGTCATCAATGTGGCCGGCCACCGCCTGGGTACGCGTGAGATCGAGGAATGCATTTCGGGCCACAAGGCGGTGGCCGAGGTCGCCGTCGTCGGCGTGGCTGATCAACTCAAGGGCCAGGTCGCCATCGCCTTCGTGGTGTTGCGCGACCCCGGCCAAGCCTCGCTCGCGCTGGAGGGCGAGGTCATGAAGCATGTCGACGCCCAGCTGGGTGCGGTGGCGCGGCCGGCGCGCGTCTACTTCGTGACGCTGCTGCCCAAGACGCGATCGGGCAAGCTGCTGCGCCGCGCGCTGCAGGCTGTGGCCGAGGGGCGTGATCCGGGCGACCTGACGACGCTGGACGATCCGAGCGCATTGATCCAAGTAAAAACCCTGCTGCAGAAATAGGGGAGTGCCGAACGGCTGACGCCGATCCGGCCGAGAGAATCGCGCCCTTCCCACAAGGAGACGCGATGAAACCCGTCCTGACCACGCTCGCCACCCTGGCGCTGATCGCCGCCGCGCAGGCTCAACCCAAGCTGCCGGCCCCCAATTTCCCGACCTTCGGCAGCGTCGCCGATGTGCAGGCCCGCTGCGACACCGGCCTCAAAGGCGCCAGGCAGCGCGTTGCGCAGCTGGAGAAGCGCAAGGTCGACGCCGGCTGGCTGGCCGCCTATGACGACCTGACCGTCTATCTGGAGGACAACCAAGGCCCCAATGACTTCGTCCTCAACGTCCATCCGACCAAGGCCGTGCGCGACGCCGCCCAGGCCTGCTCGCTGCGCTGGGCCGACTTCGGTTCCAGCTTCGGCCAGAACGAGAAGGTCTACCGCGCGCTGCAGAAGGCGCCCAAGAAGGACGCCATCGATGCCGAGCTGGTGCGCCTGGCCTCGGGCCAGTTCGAGGACAGCGGCGTGGCCCTGCCCAAGGCCAAGCGCGAGCGCGCCAAGCAGATCCTGGACAAGCTGACCGAGCTGGACCAGCAGTTCAACAAGAAGATTCGCGACGCCGGCACGCGCGTGGCCTTCACCGAGGCCGAACTCAAGGGTGTGCCGGCCAGCGTCTGGGAAAAGGCCAAGCGCGACGAGCAGGGCCGCATCCTGCTG
>NZ_JBFUMO010000719.1:0-2526 GCF_054049355.1 Roseateles sp. P5_E11
GCCCGCATCATGGATGCAGAAGGTGCGTTGCAGGCTGTCGCCGGGAAGGAAACCGCCATTGCCTGAGCCCATACAGGTTGTCTTCGTCCTGCAGGACGACAGCCTCGTTCTCGACTGGGCCGGGCCCGCCGAGGCCCTGCGCCTGGCCAGCCTGGAGATCGCCGCGCTGAAGCTGGWTGTCGCGCCCTTTGCCCTGCGCTTCGCCGGCACGCGCAGCGAATCCACAGGCTCGGTGGGCATCCAGCTGCAGGCGCTGGAGCCGCTGCCGGAAGATCTGCCCGATGGCAGCTGGATCGTGCTGGTCGGCCGCACCTCGGCCGCGGAGGCGAAGTCGCAAGCGGCCCGGCGCGAACTCATCGCCTGGCTGTCTCGCCTGGCACCTGGCCGCCCTGGGCTGCGCCTGGTCACCGTCTGCTCCGGCGCCCTGCTCGCGGCCCATGCCGGCCTGCTCGACGGCCGCCGGGCGACCACGCACCACCAGCATCTTGGCGACCTTGCCCGCCTCGCGCCCCGCTGCACGGTGCTGCAGGACCGCGTCTTCGTGCAGGACGGCGAGGTGTTCACCAGCGCCGGCGTGACGGCCGGCATCGACCTGGCCCTGCATCTGATCGCCGCGCATGCCGGCGAGCTGGTCGCCGCGCGCGTCGCCGAGCAGATGGCCGTGGCGCTGCGCCGTGGCCCGGGCGACCCCGAGCTGTCGCCTCTGCTGGCCCACCGCCAGCACCTGAATGCGCGCCTGCACCGCGTGCAGGACGCGCTGAGCGTGGCACCGGCCGAGGACTGGCCGCTGGAGCGCATGGCCGACCTCGCCGCGACCACGCCGCGCACGCTGAGCCGCCTGTTCGCCCAATACGCCGGCACCAGCCCCCAGGCCTATCTGCGCGGCGTGCGCCTGGCCGTCGCCAAGCGTTCGCTGGAGGCCGGCGCCAGCGTCAGCGCGGCCAGCGAGGCGGCCGGTTTCAACTCCGAGCTGCAACTGCGCCGCGCCTGGGCCGCGGTCGGCTGGCCGGGCACGCCATCCAGCGCCAGGCGCTAACGCAGGGCCTGGGTGGCGCCGGTTCGTCCCGCGCAATTGCAGTTCATCCGCCCGCGCCGGCGATCCGTCGCCCGGCACTCGCGGCGCCCGGGGTCAGTGACGAAACTGCAATCACTGACACAGCGAACCACCCACCGGAGCCCACCATGAACACCGCCGCCAAGACCTTCATCGTCGCCATCGCTTCCGTCGCCGCCGCAGCCGCTGCCGGTGTGAGCCTGGCCAACCGCACGGCGGCTCCGGCCACCGAGATCGTGAAGCTGGAACGCGTGGTCATCGTTGGCAAGCGTGCCGAAGCGCCGGTGGTGGCCCAGCTGCCGCGCGTCGTCATCGAAGGCCGTCGTGACGTGACCGCGGTAGCCGCCGCCCAGACGCCGATCTGGATCGTCTGAGCCCACGCTGCCGTCAGTCACCCCACCCGCCGCTGGCGGGTTTTTTCTTTTTCTAGGCGCAACAGGCATAAAGCGCCTGCACCAGCATCGCCGCGTTAGGCCCGCCAACAACACCCGGCGCCATGCGGTTCATCATGTAGGCGAGGCAGAGCCGCCTCTGCACGTCCACCAGCACCAGCGACCCGCCCCAGCCGCCCCAGAAGCAGATGCGCTGCTCGGGGATGAAGGGCAGCGTGGCCGGTTCGGGCAGGCCGTAGCCGATGCCCATGCACAGCGGCACGCCGAGCACGAGGTCGATGCCGCGGGCCTGCACGTCGAAGATGCGACCCACCGTCTCGGGCTTCAACCAACGCCGGCCGGCGAGCGTGCCCTCGCAGGCGACGATGGACTGCAGCCGCGCTACCGAGCGCGCATTGCCATGACCGTTGGCCGCACCAATGTCGGCCCGGCACCAGTCCTCGCGGTGGCTGTAGGCCGCGTCGGGCGCGGGGTTGCCCAGGGTGCGCAGCATGGGGCTGTCGGGTGGGATGGCCGAGAAGTCGACCGGCGTGGGTGGCGGCGGCACAACGCGGGCCACGCGCGCATCGTGCTCGGGCGGCAGGCCGATGTGGAAGTCGGCGCCCAGCGGTCCGGCCAGCTCGCTGGCGAGAAAGGCGCCGGTCTTCTGCCCGGTGATGCGGCGGATCAGCTCGCCGACCAGATGGCCGTAGTTCAGCGCGTGATAGCCCGAGGCGCTGCCCGGCGTCCACCAGGGCGACTGCGCCGCCAGCAGCGCCGTGCTGCGCTCCCAGTCGCAGAGGTCGCCCATGCCCATGGGCTGCTCCCAGCCGCTGACGCCCGAGGTGTGGCCCAGCACGTCGCGCACCAGGATGCCGCTCTTGCCGTTGGCGGCGAACTCGGGCCAGTAGGCGGCCACGGGCGCGTCCAGGTCCAGCTCGCCGCGGTCGGCCAGCAGCAGGGCGCACAGCGAGGTCATGGTCTTGGTGGTGGACCAGACATGGGTCAGCGTGTTGCGGTCCCAGGGCTGCTGCTGCGCCTCGTCGCGCCAGCCGCCCCAATGGTCGAGCACCAGCTCGCCCTCGATGGTCAGCGCCAGCG
>NZ_JBFUMO010000720.1:0-2525 GCF_054049355.1 Roseateles sp. P5_E11
CGATATTCGGTGTGCCCGATAGCGCGATCTCCCAGGACGACAGGGGCGCGCTTGATGATGTAGCGCTCCTTCAGGGCCGCTTCAAGGCGCTCGACGAGGGCCGTGCGATCGGCCTCGGCGTCGACCTGTGCGACTGCGCGGGCGTTGGCCGGAGCGGGCTGTGTCGCCGTGTCCTTTGCGGCGCGGTCCTGCTTGCTGTCGCCTGCTTCCTGCGGCTCGTCCGGGACGAAGTCGAGCGGGCGTTGTGGGCTGGGGGGAAATTGGCCGCCGCGCTTCCATTGGTCGCCATCCTTTTCGACGACGGTGCGCGACCCATCGGCGGCAATCGCAGTGAATCGGCGGCCGCCGAGTTCATCGGCCTTCGCGATGGCCTCGCCGAGCTTGTCGGTTCGGTAGGTGACGTCCGCGAACGGGTCGCGCAGCTCGTAGCGCTCGGCCGGTGTGTCGTGGGGCGTCTGGAATCGCGCCTTCGCGACGGCTGCGCGGTTGGCGGGCTCAACGGAGCCGCCGTTGGCCGTGGCTGCCGGGCTGGAGGAAGCTGTCGCCATGATGGACTCCGTTGGGATGTGTGGGTCAACGTGTGGGCGCGCCGGCGTCCAGGGACACGGGAAGCGCGCGGTAGATCTCGATCTCCACGCGGCGATTCATTGCGCGGCCGGAGGCCTCGGCGTTGTCCGCCATGTGGTCGCCAACGGGCTGGTAGGTCGAACGGATGTGTGCCGGATCCACTCCGGCGGAGATCAGGAAGTCGCGCACGGCGGCGGCCCGCTCACGTGCTATCCGGCTCTCTGCGGGCGTCTCGGCGGCGCCATCGGTGCGGCCGCGGAGGGCGATGAGGGGGGCCGCTCTGGCCTCGTCGATCAATGGCGTCGCCTGGTGGGCAGGAATGTCCACGCGGGTTGAGCCATGGCCGAAGCGGATGGTGAAGACGGAGTTGGCCTGGCCTCTGGCTTCCTGAAAACGCTGCAGGTCAACCAGTGCTTGTTGGTGTGCCGCCAACCTCGACAAGGTGGCAGCATTGTTCTCAGCCAGCCTCTCGGATTCGATGGCAAGCAGGCGTGCGTTTTGCAGCTCATGCTTGCAGCCCTGCAGCTCGACCACCGTCGCGGAGTTCGCCGGCCGCTTCAGGGACTCGTCGACCGTGGGTGGCTTCGGCGGCGAAGTGCAAGAAGCCAGCAACATCAGCCACAGCATGAATGGTGTGAGGAGGACGAACGCTCGCATGGTGCGCTCCTTTCAGTGGTGGGCAGGTTCGGAGGCATGGGCCTCGACTTCGCGGTCATGGACCTGTTCGGCGATCAGGACGCCGTCCTCATCCGCGGCGGGTTCGACGATGCCGCCCGCTGCGGCCACGGCTGGGTCTGCGGCGGCGAAGAAGTCCAGCAACGTCTCGGCGATCCTGTCGGCATCGCCGGTGAGGTCGGCGGGCAGCAGGCTCAGGTCGTGGGCGAGTGCGTGGATGTCGATGTCCTCGTGAGGTGCGAGCTCATCGTCGGCGTAGCGCCAGCGCTCCTGGACCCGAGCCAGGTGGAGGTCGATGTCCATCTGCGGCACAGCTGGCGCTGGCACCAGCCGAGAACGGAACGCCTTGTCCTTGTAGTAGCGGATCTTGTCGCCGAGGATGGGCTTGCAATTCTCCAGGACGACGACCAGGCGTTCGCGCCCCAGCTCCTTGAATTCCTGAGGCAGGAGCAAGGCGCGGCGTTGCTCGCTCTCGTTGCGGCTCACCGACGAGCTGCCGTGATGGCTGAACGAGCGGCTGCGGCCACGCGACGTGGCCCGCTCCGTGAAGTGGCCGAGCATGGCGCTGTACTCGTCGGCATCGCGTTGTTCCCGCGGTGCGAACAGGATCTGCAGGCCATGGTTCGTCGCAAAGGTCCTCGCTTCCTTGTCGCCGTAGACCGCATCGAGTTGCGACATTGCCTGGACGACGGTCAGCAGCCTCAGGTTGTAGCCGGCGAGGAAGGCCGCGGCGTTGGTGATGCTCGATACACGCCCCATCGCTGTGAACTCGTCGTTGACGATGAGGCATTGGTAGCGCAGCGTCGGGTCCTGCTCCGGCAGGTGCTGCGTGTTGAGGTTGACGAGCTGTGAGAAGAACAGGTTCAGCAGCGGCCGGGCGCTGGCCAGCCTGCTCGGCGGGATACGGACGTAGACCGACATCCGGCGGCGGCAGACGTCTTCGAGCCGGAAGTCGTCCGCGCTCGTGGCGGCGTCGACGATCGCGTCTGCAAAGATCGTCAGCGGCGCGACGAAGGTCGCCACGATGCTGGACATGGTGTTGTCGGAGTTCGAGAGTAGCCGCTGCAGCGCATCCACGCACTCGTCGGACAGCGGCCGGCCTTGCTCGATGCGCTGGGCAATCTCGCCGGCCAGGTGCTCCCGAAGCGTCCTGCCTCGACCGGAGGACTGCCTGAGCATCTCCCCGATGGTGCGGGGCAGCCTGGGGGACTCCAGCAGCAGAAGCCCCAGGCCCATGAAGAGGTTGCGCGCCTGATCGTTGAAGAACGCTTCCGACGAGGTGC
>NZ_JBFUMO010000721.1:0-2523 GCF_054049355.1 Roseateles sp. P5_E11
GCCCAGGAGAGGACTCGAACCTCCACGGAGTTACCCGCTAGTACCTGAAACTAGTGCGTCTACCAATTCCGCCRCCTGGGCTTTCAGGGAGGCCGGACTATAGCCTAGTTCTCAGCCCTCCCACGACGAAGTCGACTCAGATGTCGAACTTCACTCCCTGAGCAAGAGGCAGCTCGCTCGAGTAATTCACCGTGTTGGTGGTGCGGCGCATATAGGCCTTCCAGGCATCCGAACCGCTCTCGCGGCCGCCGCCCGTTTCCTTCTCGCCACCAAACGCACCGCCGATCTCCGCACCGGACGTGCCAATGTTGACGTTGGCGATGCCGCAGTCGCTGCCCGAGGCGCTCATGAAGCGCTCGGCCTCGCGGATGTCGGTTGTGAAGATCGCGCTCGACAAACCTTGCGGCACGCCGTTCTGCAGCTCGATGGCTTCTTCCAGCGTCTTGTACTTCAGCGTGTACAGGATGGGCGCGAAGGTCTCGTGGCACACCACTTCGGTCTGCGAAGGCATGCGCACCAGAGCCGGCACGGCGTAGTAGGCCTCGGGGAAGCGATCGGCCAGCGCGCGCTCGCCACCTGACACAAGGCCGCCCTGCTCGCGCGCGGCGCTCAAGGCAAACTGCATCGCGTCGAAGGACTGCGCGTCGATCAGCGGACCGATCAGCGTGCCCTGCTCAACCGGCGAACCGATGGGCAGCTGGGCGCGGGCGCGGTCCAGGCGCTCGACCAGGGCGTCATGGATGCTCTCGTGGGCGATGACGCGGCGCGTCGTCGTGCAGCGCTGGCCGGCCGTGCCGTAGGCGCCGAACAGGATGCCGCGCACCGCCAGCTCCAGGTCGGCGCTGGGCGTGACGATGATGGCGTTGTTGCCACCCAGCTCCAGCAGCGAACGGCCGAAGCGCGCCGCCACGCGCGGGCCAACGGCGCGGCCCATGCGGGTCGAGCCGGTGGCGGAGACCAGCGCCACACGGGCGTCGTCGACCATCGCTTCGCCGACATCGGCGCGGCCGATGATCAGCTCGGACAGGCCGTCAGGCGCGGCGTTACCGGCGGCGCGGTAGGCCTTCAGCGCGCGTTCGAACAGGGCCTGCGTGGCCAGCGCGGTCAGCGGCGTCTTCTCGGACGGCTTCCACACGCAGGTGTCGCCRGCCACCAGCGCCAGCGCCGAGTTCCAGGCCCACACGGCGACCGGGAAGTTGAAGGCCGAGATGATGCCGACGACGCCCAGCGGCAGCCACTGTTCCATCATGCGATGGCCCGGGCGCTCGCTGGCAATGGTCAGGCCATGCAGCTGGCGCGACAGACCGACGGCGAACTCGCAGATGTCGATCATTTCCTGGACTTCGCCCAGGCCTTCGCTCGTGACCTTGCCGGCTTCGATGGAGACCAGCTGGGCCAGTTGCGCCTTGTGGGTACGCAGCTCTTCGCCGAACAAGCGGATCAGCTCACCGCGCTTGGGGGCGGGCACGACGCGCCAGGCCTTGAAGGCCTCGGCTGCACGGCCGACGGCCGCCTTCATGTCGGCCGCGCTGGCGGTGGGCAACTGGGCCAGCACGCTGCCGTCGATGGGCGAGCGCACGGTCAGGTCGCCACCCGAGTTCAAGGTTTGCGGCAAGTGGACGCCGAGGGCGTCGAGAACGGAGAGGGTCTGTTGCTTCATGACGAACATTGTCCTCAAGAGATCGATTCGACCTGACGGGACTGTTGATACGCCGAGCCGAAGCGGTTGGCAAGGAAGTCAGGCAGGCTGACTTCTTCCTGGCGGACAAAGCCCTTCTGCGGCAGCTTGCCTTCGCGGAACAGGTCGACGGCGGCGCAGATGCCGGCGGCGGTCGTGATCTGGATGGCGGAGAGCGGCTGGGCGCCGTCACGCGTGGCAAAGATCTTGCGGGCGAAGACTTCCTGCAGCAGCACACCGTTCTTCTGGCCGGACACGGTCACGAAGACGAGCACGACATCCTGCATCGTCGCGGGCATGCTCTTGCGCATGATGTCCTTCAGCAGGTTCTGGTCGCCCTTCAGGCCCAGGTCGCCCAGCAGGAACTGCATCAGGTCGCGGTGGCCGGGGTAGCGCACGGTCTTGTAGTCCAGGTTGCGCACCTTGCCCGCCCAGGTCTCGCACAGCGTGCCCAGGCCGCCCGAGGTGTTGAATGCCTCGTACTCGGTGCCGTCCAGGCTGAAGTGCTCCAGGCCTTCCAACGGCAGCGCAGAGATGGTCTCGCCTTCGTGGACGGCTTCGCAGGGGTGGCAGTACTCGTTGATGAGGCCGTCGACCGACCAGGTCAGGTTGTACTTCAGCGCATTGGTCGGGAAGGCCGGCAGGGCGCCGACGCGCATCTGCACGTCGCGTACCGAGTCGAAGCCGCTGGCCAGGTGGTGGGCCACGATGCCGATGAAGCCCGGCGCCAGGCCGCACTGCGGCATGAAGGCGGTCTTGGCGCCCTCGGCCATCTTCATGATGGCCTTGGTGGCGGCCACGTCTTCGGTCAGGTCGAAGTAGTGGCAGCCGCACTCCAGGGCCAG
>NZ_JBFUMO010000722.1:0-2508 GCF_054049355.1 Roseateles sp. P5_E11
CTGCCAACGCCCAACTGCTGGCCGGCCTCAAGGAGGCGGGCCCCTGGAACGCTGACGTCGCCGTCTGCGTGCCCACCCTCTATATCGCCGAGACGGCGCTTGCGTTGACCGGCACGGCCATCACCTACGGCGCGCAGGACTGCTCCTCGCACGAGCAGGGCGCCTACACCGGTGAGGTCTCGTCGGCCATGCTGGCGGACGTCGGCTGCCGCTACGCCATCGTCGGCCATTCGGAGCGCCGCGCTTATCACGCGGAAAGCGACCAACTGGTCGCCGACAAGGCCAAGGCCGCGCTGGCCCATGGCGTGACGCCCATCGTCTGCGTCGGCGAAACGCGTGCTGAGCGCGAAGCCGGCCAGACCGAAGCCGTCGTCAAGCGGCAACTCGCCGCCGTCATCCACACGCTGGGCCATTGCTGCGGCGAAATGGTCGTTGCCTATGAGCCCGTCTGGGCCATCGGCACCGGCCTGACCGCCTCGCCCGCCGAGGCGCAAGCCGTGCATGCGGTGCTGCGCGCGCAGTTACACGCCGCGACGGACAAGTCCGGTGTCATGCGCATCCTTTACGGCGGCAGCGTCAAGGCTGACAACGCGGCCGAGTTGTTCTCGCAGCCCGATATCGACGGCGGCCTGATTGGCGGCGCGTCGTTGAAGGTGGCGGATTTCGCCGCCATCTGCTTGGCGGCGACGCACTGAGTTTTTCGGGCGCCTGGCACTGAGGCCGGGCGTCAACAAGTTTTGATGGAGTGTTTGGAATGCAGTTCTTTGCGAATCTGGTGTTGATCGTTCAGTTGCTCTCGGCCCTGGTGATCATCGGTCTGGTGCTTGTGCAGCACGGCAAGGGCGCCGACATGGGCGCGTCCTTCGGCAGCGGTGCCTCGGGCAGCCTGTTCGGTGCCACCGGCAGTGCCAACTTCCTGTCGCGCAGCACGGCCGTCGCCGCCACGCTGTTCTTTGGTTGCACGCTGGGCCTGGCCTTCYTGTCCAACGGCCGCACGGCCGCACCGACTGCCGACAGCGTGCTGGACCGCGCCGCCGTCGTCTCGCCCGCCGCGTCGGGCGCTGCCGCCATCCCTGGTGCCGTCGTTGCGCCGGTCGCGCCGGCCTCGGTTGCCGCCTCCGCTGCCCCCAACTGAAGTCCGACTAAAAACCTCGCCTCTTCACCGGGACACCCCTAATTCCCGGTATAGAATTCGAGGCTGTCTGGCACGCAAACCCTCACTAGCTGCCAGGCATGTTTGAGTACCTGCCGTCGTGGTGAAATTGGTAGACACGCTATCTTGAGGGGGTAGTGGCGAAAGCTGTGCGAGTTCGAGTCTCGCCGACGGCACCAGAACATCGGCTAGGATTCCCGCGGCACTGATGCGGGAGTCAGCCATAGCGGCCTGTCGCCAAAGTCGCTCAGCCTCAGGCTGGGTTGATTGAGGCTAGGTTCAAGGCGGGCGCGATCCGCGAGCGAGACTTTGGTTTTGCTGGTGACGCGCCCGTTTGCTTTTGTGGCTCGCGTATGCGGGCCACGTTGACGAAGACGTTTAGTCGACCCGAGAAAGCCCAGATGAATCTCGATCAATACCTGCCCGTCATCCTCTTCATTTTGGTCGGCGCAGTGGTCGGGATTGCACCCCAGGTGCTCGGCGCGCTGCTCGGCCCCAATCGGCCCGACGCGGCCAAGAACTCCCCCTACGAATGCGGCTTTGAGGCCTTTGAAGACGCGCGCATGAAATTCGATGTGCGCTACTACCTCGTCGCCATTCTGTTCATTCTTTTCGACCTGGAAATTGCCTTCCTGTTCCCTTGGGCCGTGGCGCTCAAGGAGATCGGTGCGACGGGCTTCTGGGCCATGATGATCTTCCTCGGCATTCTGGTCGTCGGCTTTGCCTACGAGTGGAAAAAAGGCGCCCTCGATTGGGAATAAACGTCCGCCGACACAAGCTGGGAATTCCAAATGGGTATTGAAGGCGTCTTGAAAGAGGGCTTTGTCACCACGTCGGTCGACAAGCTCATCAACTGGTCCAAGACCGGCTCACTCTGGCCGATGACATTCGGTTTGGCCTGCTGTGCCGTCGAGATGATGCACGCGGGTGCCGCGCGCTACGACATCGACCGCTTCGGCATGCTGTTTCGCCCGAGCCCGCGCCAGTCCGACTTGATGATCGTGGCCGGCACGCTGTGCAACAAGATGGCGCCGGCCCTGCGCAAGGTCTACGACCAGATGGCCGAGCCGCGCTGGGTGCTGTCGATGGGCTCCTGCGCCAATGGCGGCGGCTATTACCACTACAGCTATTCCGTCGTGCGCGGCTGCGACCGCATCGTGCCGGTGGACGTCTACGTGCCCGGCTGCCCGCCGACGGCCGAGGCGCTGCTCTACGGCATCCTGCAACTGCAGGCCAAGATCCGCCGCGAAAACACCATTGCACGCTGAGCGCCAAGGTATGAGCCTGAATCTCGAAACCCTGGCCCAGCAAGTTGGCGCCGTCCTCGGTGAGCGCGTCGTTGCGCTGAAGAACGC
>NZ_JBFUMO010000723.1:0-2498 GCF_054049355.1 Roseateles sp. P5_E11
GCCCATTCCCGCCTCGCCCGAGCGCGAAGCCCGCCTGCTGGCGATCCGCATCCCCGTCAATCGCGGCATGCTCGGTTGGCGGGTTGGCCTCATCCGGCGCGGAGATCAGGCACGCTTTGGGTCGCTCAACTCACTGCAGCAGCTTCAGCAACTGCGGGTAGGCCAAGGCCAGAGCTGGCCGGACACCGAGATCCTGCGTGCCAACGGCATTCCGGTCGTGGCTGGCTCGGCCTACCTGGCGCTCTTCAACATGCTGCAGGGGGAACGATTCGACTACTTTCCCCGTGGGTTGACCGAGGTCTGGGATGAACTGGAGGAGCGCTCGGACCGCTTCGAGGTGGAGTCGCACGTGGTGCTGCACTACCCCTATGACGCCTACTTCATGGTGAACCGCAAGGCCACGAAGCTCGCCGCCGACATCGAGCGCGGACTGAACCAGGCGATGGCCGATGGCAGCTTTGACAAGCTCTTTGAGCGCTACTTCGGCGAACGGTTACGCCGTGCGCGCCTGCATGAGCGCGTGGTGATCGATCTCACCAATCCGCTGCTCACGCCCGGCACCGCCACGCCTGTCGAACGTCCGGAGCTCTGGTACGACTTCCGGCGCTGGCCGGCGAAGGCGAAGTAGGCAACGACGACCTCACGCCGACAAGGCAATTTGCCTTTGAGACGCAAGCAGGCCGCCCACGCGCCCAGCCCGGGTGCGCTGCCTCAGCGCATCGCGACGATGCCGCCCTCGGCCGACGGCGCCAGCAGGAACAAGCCAGCCTCGCCGCGTTCGCCGCTGCGCACCTGCACGTCCACCAGGCAGGCTTGGCCGACGTCGGTGGCACGCAGCAGGCGCGTCTTGCGCTGCTGCGACGAACGGCCCAGACGCTCGATGAGTTCGCGGTAGACCGCCACGCGGCCCGGCTCGCCGGCAGCGCCCAAGCTGCCCTCCATCGTGAACTGGGYCGTCAGGCCCCAGGCGTCGCTGGCATTCCAGCGCGAATCGAAGTCATCCAGCCGGCGTTGCAGTGTCGCCTTGTCGTCACAAGGCGACGCGGCGGCATGAGCCTCGGCGGGCAGGACCAGCACACCGGCGGCCACCAAGCCCAGAGCGGTGACGATGGCCCAGCTCAGGCTGAGGGGGGCGGAAGAGGAACCAAAACGCTTCATGAGAGTCTCCTGGAAAGGGATCAACGGGACAGCGGTCGCCGCGGTGCTGAGCGGAAGGACAAAGGCGCGGCGTTGCATGGATCGCACTTTGCCGAGCAGGCCGGGCCCTGCCATCGCCCCGAAGAGCCATGCGACGAGCCACGACCGATGGCCCGTCGGGCATGGCCCATCAGCGCGATGGCAACCGCGACGCCGGCCGGAACACTGCGGCGCATCCGGCCCCATCACGCCGGCTCAAACGGAGCCTCCACCATGACCACCCTCCCCCCGCGCCTGGACCTCTACGCCCATATCCACAAGGCTTTGCGCCTGTTCATGAGCGACACACTGCAGCAGCTGAGCCGCCTCGATGTCGACGACCCGCTCGAGCTGGCCACCAGTCTGGGCCAGCTCGACGCGTTGCTGGATGCCGCCCGGCACCATCTCGACAAGGAGAACGAGTTCGTCCACCCCGCCATCGAAGCCCGCCGCGCGGGGGCCAGCGCGGCCATCGAGGTCGAGCACGAGGAGCACCTGGACGCCATCGCCGGCCTGCGCGCCGAGTCCGCCGCGCTGCGCGCCATGCCGTCAGCGAGCGCCGCCCAGCGCCTGTACCGCCGCTTCGCGGCCTTCGTGGCCCACAACCTCGAGCACATGGGCGTGGAAGAGAGCCGCCACAACCTGGCGCTGTGGGCCGCCTACAGCGACGCCGAGCTGCTCGACATCCACCACCGCCTCCTGGCCAGCATCGGCCCGCGCGAGATGAGCGAGACGCTGCGCTGGATGATTCCGGCATTGACGCCGGCCGAGCGCGCCCTTGTCATCGGCAGCCTGCCGCCGCCGGTTCAGGCGCCGGTGCTGGCCTCGGCGCGCGCGCTGCTCAACGACACGGCCTGGGCCAAGCTGTGCCGGGCGCTGGGTCAGGCCAGCGTGCCGGGCCTGGTGGCCATCTGACGCTGGTTCCACCACGCGGCCGCCTCGCCGCGTGAGTTCAGGCCCAGCTTGTCGAGGATGTTGGCCACATGCCGCTTGACGGTGTGGGGGCTCAGGTCCAGCGCGCGGGCGATGTGCTTGTTGCTGGCGCCGGCGGCGATCTGGGCGATGACCTCGGCCTCGCGCTGCGAGAGCCGGTCGTCCCCGGAGACGGCGGCGGCTTCGACCACCACCCGCGTGGCCGGCCGCACGGCTTCGGCCCAGCCGCGCAGCCGGGCGAGGTCGACCGGGTCGAGCAGGTCGCCCCAGTCCTCGGCCGCCATCTGCAGCAGCTTCGGCACGGCCCACAGCAGGCCGCCGGGCTCGCGCCGGGCCAGCGCCGGCGCCAGCGCCTGGGCCGCGCCGCCACGGTCGCCGCCCTCCAGCAG
>NZ_JBFUMO010000724.1:0-2492 GCF_054049355.1 Roseateles sp. P5_E11
CATATCGGTACCTCGCCGTGTTGGTTGGAAGTCTAGGCCGCGACTTCGAGATGTCGAAGCTCGTGGGCGCTGAGTGGCTCCCTGAGTTCGGCCTGGCGGGCTTCGTGCTGTCGGGTGCGCTGTTCCGCCTGTCTGAGCAGACCGGCAAGCACTGGGTCAGCGGCGATTCGACGGCGGGCCTCGCTGATCGCCGGTGCGAATTCAGGGCTGGCCTTGATCTTGTAGGTCAGGAAACTGTCGTGCCTGTCCGGGAACACCTGCCACCAGGCAATGATGCTGTCGGGGTCGGTCAGTTTCAATTCCATGGTGTGGCTCCCTGAGCGTGCGTTTGGGGTACGAGGCAATGCACCTCGGTCCCTGACCTTTGCCGGTTTGCACCCGTGGCTCGGCTCGATTCGAGAGCCCGGCTGCGAGCGCGGTAGCCGTTGCGAATCTGCTGGTCGGCCGCTGCGATTGGGCATGCGCCAGGCGCGGCGGTGAGCCAGTGGCGCGCTGCGTTCAGCGCTTGCTCGTGCGACTCGCAGTGGTCGCTCATGCCGAAGTGGGCGGTGAACACAACGAGCCATTCATTGGGCGTGTACGCGTAGTGGGCGGCCGGTATGACGTCGATGCAGGCCTCATCCAAATGCTCGAGATCTTCGATGGTGGCCTGACGTGGAGGTTCGGCCTTGAATGCGGCGTTCAGTGCCGCCTGGGTTGCCGTGGTCCAGCGCACGATGCTTGGCAGATGGTTGCCGGCCCAGTACGCCGGCAGCCCGCCCGCTTCCTCGAAAGCGGCCTTGGCGCCTAGGACTTGCCAGGCAACGCCCAACTGGTCTTCCAGCGCCTTCCTGGCCGCGTCCATGGCTTGGTTCGGCACGTCCTCGCCATAGGGATTGATGGCGAAGTAGGCGACGTAGAGCGGTTTGCTCATGTCCTTCTCCTTGGACTGGCCAGCTGGCGCTGACCGAGGTGCCAGCGTGCTGGCTGGGTGGGTGAGATGAAGCGATGTCGGGCGCTTCGCTGAATACTGTGTATTTATACAGTACACCAAAAATCGGGAGGCGTCCACGCCTTCGGCCGTATTGGTGAGCTGGGCGAGCCTAGCCGGCGTTGCCGGCCGTCCGGGCTCTTGCGGGTTCGCGCCGGGCGCTCATCCACGCGGTGCGTGGACTGCTGCGCAGCACTGTCGATCCCTCTTGCGGGCGCCTGGCGGCGCTGAAGCGCACCGCTGCGCGGTGTGGGTGCGCCGCGGCCCCGCTGGGCCCGCCGCGCGCTGCCGCGGGTGGTGAAGGGCCAACCCGTCGGTCCCGCTCGCGGTTTCCGCATGGGCGGTGGCCTGCCTCCTGGGCCGTCCCTTTATCGACGGGTAGCGCAGTGCCCACCGAAGGCAACGGTGCAGCTGCGCTCCGTGTCCTCACCCGGTCCCGGCGCGATGCGCCGGGCTGCGGCTTGCGGGTCGGCCATTGCCTTCGGTGGGCGCCGCGCTCCTGGTCCGTCGAGACGGCTCCAGGAAGCAGGTTTTCCCACCACCAACGCAGAAAGGCGTGAACCATGAGCAAGACCGAAACCCTCACCACCCGCGGCAACAACAGCCTCGAAGCGGACGTTCCCTCCGCACCTCCCGAGACTCACCAGGAAGCAAGCATTGCCCTGCGGGCAGGGACCGAAGAAGCAAACCTCCAGTACCTGACGCTGCGGTGCCTGCGGCTGGACGAGCGCAACGTGCGCAAGGACGAGCCTACTGAGGCGGAGATCGACGAGCTGGCTGACTTGATCGATGCGCAGGGCCTGCTGCAGAACCTCTCGGTGCTGGCCTATGACAGCCCCCGGCGCGGCAAAGGCCGCGACAGCAAGCGGCTGTTTACGCACGGCGTGATCGCGGGCGGCCGGCGTCTGCGGGCGCTGAATGTGCTGGTCAAGCGTGGGCGGATCACGCTGGACTTCGAAGTGCTGTGCGCCGTGATCCCGGTCGAGCGGGCCATCGCGGTCAGCATGGCCGAGAACCAGGGCCAGAAGCCGATGAGCATCGCGGACACCGTGCGGGCGTTCGCGGACATGGTGGCGGCCGGCGCCGGCATCGAGGACATCGCCGTGTGCTTCGGGCTCACCCCGCTGACCGTCAAGCGCCGGCTGAAGCTCGCCACCGTGTCGCCGAAGCTGTTCGCGCTGTATCGCGCGGGCGACATGAACATGGATCAGCTCATGGCGCTGTCGCTGGCCGACACGCACGAGAAGCAGGAAGGCGCCTGGGAATGCCTGCCGGCCTACAGCCGCAGCCCCAGCGCTATCCGCAACGTGATCCTCGGCGACAGCGGGCGGGGCTCGGTGGTCAAGTTCGTGGGCCTGGACGCCTACGAGCGGGCGGGCGGCCACGTCATCCGCGACCTGTTCAGCAACGAGCAGGGCGACGCGGAGCACATCGGCGACCCTGAGCTGATGCAGCGGCTGGCGATGGAACGGCTGACGGCCCTGGGGGCGGCTGAACAGGACAAGGACGGCTGGGCCTGGGT
>NZ_JBFUMO010000725.1:0-2491 GCF_054049355.1 Roseateles sp. P5_E11
CCAGATGCGGTGGCAGCGCCTCGGTGATGGCACTGCTGTTGGCGGCGATGCGCAGATGGCCCTTGATGCCCCGCGAAAACTCCATGACCTCGGTCTCGAGTGCATAGAGGGATGCGTGCAGCGAACGGATATGGCGCACCAAGGCGCGGCCTGCCTCGGTAGGTTCGACCCCCCTCGCGCGCCGCTCAAAGAGCTGCACGCCAAGGCGGCTTTCCAGGTCAGACAGGCGCTTGCTGGCGGCTGCCAGCGCCAGGTGTTCCTGGGCGGCGCCGCGCGTGATCGAGCGGGTCTGCTCGATGGCGAGCACGAGATTGAGAGTGGTGAGGTCGTGGCGCATGTTGATCGTCCAACTCCAGCATAGCCTTCGTGAAGATAGAGATTCTGCGCCAGAAAACGACTGGCGTTTCGTGGTTTGCGAAGATCAATGCGGCGCGCTGGCCTGCTTCAACATCCCACGCAGCGCGTTGCGGCTGTGCGCACCGAAATGGCCCAGCAGCTCAGCGATGGCCCGGTGCAAGGCATCGCGTTGACCCTGCAGGTCGCGCGCCARCTCGGGGCCGAACTGGGCTTCGTTGGCAGCAAAGTCCAAATTGGGGTCAGTGACGAATTTCGCCGGCGCGCCGACCACGACGGCTGCATCCGTCGCCGGCCCGGCCTTGAACGCCTCGGCCGCGACGATGTCGCGTACATAGTCGAAACCCCAGGCCGGGTAGCGGCCGTCGCGGGTGGCGTCGCGCAGCGCGAGCTCCAGCGGGCCATCGCGACGCTGCTGCGCGTTGTCGATGATCCAGCGCGTCTGGAACTGCTCCAGCACGAAATGGCGGTTGCTCTGCAGCACGACCAATCCCTGGCGATCCGCTGGCGCGCCCAGCTGGGCCTTGAGGTTGACCCACATCATGTGGCCCAGCGTCGCGCCCGGCGCAGCGCTGGAGTGATAGGGCTGCGTCAGGTCCTCGACATGGTGCAGGGCCATGCCCGCAAAGCGCCAACCCCAATAGGCATGGCCGCTCTGCCAGGCCAACGCGGCCAATGCGCTGTACTGCTGCACGCGCAACTCGGTGAAGGTGCGCGCAAAGCTGGGCGCCAGCGTGTTGAAGACGGCGCCCTGGTGAAAGAAGCCAATGTGGAAAGGCGCCTGCGAGCCGATCGCGACGGCCGCGTTGCCAAAGGGCTGCTTGCCGAAGCCGTAAGCCGGGTCGGCCGGGCTGCCCGGGTTGTCGTCAAAGAGATTGAGGTCGTGGCCGTAGTCGGGCTCGTCGCAGGCCGAGGCCAGCACGGCCAGCGGCGCGACGGTCTCGCCGGGCTGCAGTGTGACGAAGCGCTGGGTCGCGCCCTTGCCCGGGGTGGCGGCACTGACCACGCCGACATCCAGTGCAGGGCGGCCGGCGTCGGGGTTGCGCGGGTCGATCTGCAGATAGAGGGCCAGCCTGGCCTGGGGCGACAGGCGCAGCGCGCGCAGGAAGGCGGCGCGTCGCTCGGCGTCGCTGCGTTTGGCATCGGCCACAAAGCGCAGCGCGTCGGGCCGGGGGGCATGCCCCTTCAGGCGCTCGCGCAGCAAAGCMTCCTGAGCGTCGAGCCGAGCGGCGATGGCCACTTCCTGGTCGCGAAGGAAGTCGACGAGAGGTTCGGCCTTCACGACCGCAACGTTCGCAACCTCGGGCATGCGCTCGAAGGCGCGGTAGCACATGGGGGTGTGGTTGCCCCAGGCCTGCGCGAGGGTCGGCAACAGCAGGGCGAACAGGACGTGGAGGAGGCGCATCGGCGGCAGCGGCATGAGAAGCCGCGCATTCTGGCCCGTGCTGAGCAAACCCTTGCGACCGAACTCACGAAACGGCTTGTGGCCCCCTCGCCTTCCGGTGTGCCACGGGCCGGTGAGCCCAGCGCGGCACGCGCAAGTTTTGCTGCTTGCAGATTACGGGCGGGTACGGTTTCGCAGAAGCGGCGATTCGGGAAGCGCGGCTTCGCCAACGCCAAAGACGTCAGCGCCGCGAGCGGCTTCATGAAAGCCCCATGTGCCACGCAGGTGCCGGCTTCTACGATGCGGCACCCCTGCGGAGATCGCCATGATTCTGGTTCAGCGCATCCAAGACATCCTGCTCAAGCCCAAGGACACCTGGCCGCAGATCGCCCAGGAGACCGCCACGGTGCAGTCCCTGTACAAGGAATGGCTGCTCATCCTGGCGGCGATACCGGCGGTGGCGGGCTTCATCGGCATGTCGGTGATCGGAATGGGTGGCTTCGGCATCAGCTTCCGCGTGCCTTTCGTGAGCGGCCTGGTGCATATGGTGGTGGGCTATGTGCTGTCGCTGGGCATGGTCTACCTGCTTTCGCTGCTGGTGAACGCGCTGGCGCCCACCTTCGGCGGCACGCCCGACCCCCTGGCCGCGCTCAAGCTGGTGGCGTATGGCTGCACGGCTGGCTTCGTGGGCGGGGTGTTCCAGCTCCTGCCCTCGCTGAGCGTGCTGGGCCTGCTGTGCGGGCTCTATTCGAT
>NZ_JBFUMO010000726.1:0-2480 GCF_054049355.1 Roseateles sp. P5_E11
GTGCGCGCTGCACCGGTACAAAGCCCATGCCCGGCGTGCCGATGAAGCTCGCCACGAAGCGCGTGGCCGGGCGGCGATACAACTCCGCCGGCGTTGCCACCTGCTCAATCGCGCCGCCCTTCATGACGACGATGCGCGTCGCCAGCGTCATCGCCTCGATCTGGTCGTGCGTGACGAACACCATCGTCGCGCCCAGACGCTGGTGCAGCTGCGCCAGCTCCAGCCGCGTGCGCCCACGCAGCGCCGCGTCGAGGTTGGACAACGGCTCGTCGAACAGGAAGATGCCCGGCTCCTTGACGACCGCGCGGCCGATGGCGACACGCTGGCGCTGGCCGCCCGACAACTGCCCTGGCTTGCGGTCCAGCAGCGTGTCCAGCTCCAGCATGCGGGCCGACTCCTGGATGCGCCTGGTGATCTCGTCGGCAGGGATGCCGATGTTCTTCAGGCCAAACGCCAGGTTCTCACGCACGCTCATGTGCGGGTACAGCGCGTAGTGCTGGAACACCATGGCCAGGTTGCGCAGCCCCGGCGGGGCGACGGTGACGTCGCGCTCGCCGATCAGGATGCGCCCGCCGCTGACTTCCTCCAGCCCCGCGACCATGCGCAGCAGGCTGGTCTTGCCGCAGCCGGAGGGGCCGAGGAAGACGACGAACTCGCCTTCGGCCACGTCCAACGACAGGTTCTCGATGACCTGCACCGCGCCATAGCGCTTGCAAACGTTCTCCAACTTCAGGCCAGCCACGTTGGGTGTCTCCGGTTCATTCTTCTTGGGGGATCACGGGCCAGCCATCGTCGGACCAGCTCAGGCGCTTGATGCGCAGATGCGGCTTGCCGCCGCGCTCGGCGTCGTAGGCGTGATGGACCAGCCAGTCGCCGACGATGTCCTGGTGGCCGGGGCCCTTCCAGCGCGCACCGCCCGAGAGCAGCGCTGTGCCGCCCGCATCCATCAGGTCCTTGCCATCGCAATCGAGGTACGGGCCTGTCACGCCGCGGGCGCGACCGACGCGGATGTTGTAGGTGCTCGCGGCGCCTCGGCAGCACAGGTCGTAGGAAGCGAACAGATAGACCCAGTCGCCATGGCGGGCAATCGTCGGCGCCTCGATGCCGCCCTTGCGGCGGGCGATGAAGCGCGTCTCGCCGATGGGGCGCAGCGTTTCGGCACCCAGTTCGGTCAGGCGGATGCCGCCCCAGAAGGAGCCGTAGCTCAGCCACAGGCGCCCGTCGGTGTCGACGAAGAGGTCGGGGTCGATGGCATTGAAGCCGTCCTCGGCGCGGCTCTGCACGACCAGGCCCTCATCGCGCCAGTCGCCGTCGGGCCTGTCGCTGCTGGCCAGGCCGATGGCCGAGCGGTTCTTGCCAAAGGTCGAGACGGAGTACAGCGCCCAGGTGCGGCCGCGGTGCTCGAACAGCTTGGGCGCCCACACGTCCAGGCCCTTGTGCTCGGGCACCGCGTCGGCCCACCAGGTGGGTGGCTCGCCGAACATGGGCGCAAGGCGGCGCCAGGTCTTGCCAGCGTCGGCCGACTCCAGCCGCTGCAGGCCACGGCCGGTCGTGAAGACGAACCAGCGGTCGCCCTGGATCAGCAGCGTCGGGTCATGCGCGCCCGTGTCGCCCTGCGGCTCCCATGCCCACGCATCGCCGGCAAGGAGCCACGCGGAACAYAGGATCAGGAGCAATCGCATCACATGCATCTCCGTACGCCGAAGCTCGGCGGCGCGGGACGCCGACCATCGTGCGGCGCAGCCGGTCGGGTTGGGCTACTTGCCCCAGCGAAGCACGAGGGGGTCGAGTCGCTTGGCGGCGTCGAGAAGGCCGGCGCGCACTTCGGGGCTCATCTCGGGGAAGGGGTGGCGCGGCGCATCGCTCTTGATGACGCCGCCTTCCTTCATCAGCGCCTTGGCGGTCAGGATGCCGCCCTGACGGTTCTCGTAGTTGATCAGCGGCAGCCAGCGGCCGTACTGGGCCACGGCTTCCTCGCGGTCGCCGGCGTGGAAGGCGTCGAAGATCTTGCGGATGCCGTCGGGGAAGCCGCCGCCCGTCATCGCGCCAGTAGCGCCGGCGTCCAGGTCGGCCAGCAGCGTGATGGCTTCCTCGCCATCCCACGGGCCTTCGATGGCCGCGCCGCCGACGCGGATCAGCTCGCGCATCTTGCTGGCGGCCTGCGGCATCTCCAGCTTGAAGTACTTCACGTTGGCGATGCTCTGCGCCATGCGCGCCAGGAAAGGCACCGACAGCGGCGTGCCCGCCACCGGGGCGTCCTGGATCATGATGGGAATGCCGATCGCGTCAGACATGCGCTGGTAGAAGCTCTCGATCTGGCCTTCGGACACGCGAAAGGTGGCGCCGTGGTACGGCGGCATGACCATGACCATGGCTGCGCCGAGGTCCTGCGCGAGCTTGCTGCGCTCGATGCAGATCTGCGTCGAGTAATGCGTCGTCGTGACGATGACCGGCACGCGGCCGGCCACGTGCGCCAGGAT
>NZ_JBFUMO010000727.1:0-2470 GCF_054049355.1 Roseateles sp. P5_E11
GGCCAGCACCATGGCCAGGTCCTCGACCACCAGCCAGCCCACGGCGATGCGGCCATTGCCGGTGTGCAGCAGCTCGCGTGATTCCAGCGCGCGCAGCAGGACCACCGTGCTGGCCACCGACAGCGCCAGGCCAAACACCAGCGACGCGCCCAGGTCCCAGCCCCACCACCCGTGAGCCAGGCCCGCGCCCATCGCCGTCGCCGCGGCCATCTGCACCAGCGCACCGGGCAGTGCGATGCCCTTGACCGACACCAGGTCGTGCACCGAAAAATGCAGGCCCACGCCGAACATCAGCAGCATGACGCCGACCTCTGACAGCTGCTGGGYCAGGTGCACGTCGCCGACAAAGCCCGGCGTGTGCGGCCCGATCAGCACGCCGGCCAGCAAGTAGCCCACGAGGGCCGGCAGCCGCGCCCATTGCGCGAGCAGGCCCAGCACCAGGGCCAGGCCAAAGGCAGCGGCCAGCGTCGAGATCAGGGTCATGCCATCGTGCATCGCCAATTACTCAGGAGTGAGGAGCTCGCGCTCGGTGAGGATCAGCGTCAACGCACGGTCATGCGCCTCGACGGGGAAATGGGTTTCGGCCGCGGACCATGCCAGGCCGATGGTCGTCACGCCCGGGTGTTCGGCCAGCCAGCGGTCGAAATAGCCGCCGCCATAGCCCAGGCGAAAGCCCTCTCGCGTGAAGCCGACGCAGGGCACCAGCACGACGTCGGGTACAACGACCGCGCCGGTCGACGAGGCGATGCCACATTCGTCCTGGGCCGCGGGTACGCCGCCGTCCCAGCGGCGATAGACCATCTCAGCGGGTTCACGGCGCGCAAACGGCAGCGCGCGCGCGAATGGCAGAGGGCCGGGGTCGAACTCGCCCGGCAGCGGCCAGTACACGCCCAGCAGCTCGGGCTCGAGCTGGGCCAGCAGCTCGTGGAGGCCCAGTGCGATCGCGGCATGCGCGGTCTGGAAGGCCGGGCTGGCCGCAAAGCCGCGGCGCGCGGCCAGCAGCTCGCGGCGCAGTGAAGGACGGTCGGGGTGAGAAGCAGTCATCGGCCAATTAAAACCCAGGGCCAGTCTGCTCCTCAGCCCTGATGACGCCACGGCACCTCACAACGCYCGGCTGGGGCTATGGTTGCCTTCGTCGCCAATGCTCGGAAGCCGCCATGCCCACGCCCGACACCCCCTTCCATCCGATCATCTACGTGCGCGGCTATGCGATGTCGCGCGGCGAGATCGACGAGACCACGGCCGACCCCTTCTGCGGCTTCAACCTCGGCTCGACGATGTACCGCGCCGTGCCCAACAAGACCGACAGGCCCCGCAAATACGTGTTCGAGTCGCCCGTCGTGCGGCTGGCCTCGGAGTACCAGTACAAGGACGTCTACGAGGACGGCTACGACATCGTCGACCCGGAGTGGGAGGCCGACTCCCTGGGCAAGCCGACCGACAACAAGCTGGGCAACCGCTGCATCGTCATCTATCGCTATTACGACGCCGCTTCCTCCTATCTGGGCAGCGGCAAGACGCCGGAGATCGAGGACTTCGCCAAGGGGCTGTCCAAGCTGATCGCCCGGGTGCGCGACCTGGTCTGCAAGAACCCCGACAACAAGATCAAGCCGGCCGACTTCCGCTGCTACCTCGTTGCCCACTCCATGGGCGGCCTGGTCTGCCGCGCCTTCCTGCAGAACGTGGCGCTGGACACCGAGAAGGTCGCGAAGCTCGTCGACAAGTTCTTCACTTATGCCACGCCGCACAACGGCATCGACGTGCTGGGCGTGAACATCCCGTCCTGGCTGAGCGTCAACGACATCTCCAACTTTGACCGCGACAAGCGCATGCCGGCCTACCTCGACCTGGCCACGGCTGCCAAGAAGCACAAGCGCGCCGACCTCATCCCTGAGGCCCGCTTCCCGTCGCGGCGCGTCTTCACGCTGGTGGGCACCAACCGGCTGGACTACGAAGCCGCGGCCGGCGTGTCGCGCAGCTTCGTCGGCCATGGCAGCGACGGCCTCGTCAAGATCGAGAACGCGACGCTGTGCGGCCTGGACGCCAAGGGCAACATCACCGACCAGTGTGCCAAGGCCTTCGTCTACCGCGCCCACTCGGGCTATTTCGGCATCGTCAACAGCGAGGAGGGTTTCCAGAACCTGGCCCGCTTCCTGTTCGGCGACGTGCGGGTGGACCTGTGGCTGGAGATCGACGACATCCGCCTGCCCGACAAGGTGCAGGAGGAGGCCGACGCCGGCCGGGCCGTCAATGCCCTCTACCAGATCGAGGTGCAGGCTTCGCCACGCGGCAAGCTCTGGTACCTGACGCGGCGCACCACGGAGGAGGATTCCGTCGCCTGCGTGGCCCAGGCCGATTGGAAGAAAAACGCCAGCCTCTACCTCAGCAGCGTCTTCCTCGCCAACCGGGCCAAGATCAACCCGCGCCGCAAGTCGCTCGCCTATGGCATGACGCTGGGCGTGCGCGTGCC
>NZ_JBFUMO010000728.1:0-2469 GCF_054049355.1 Roseateles sp. P5_E11
GAAGTACATCCGGAACGAATAGAAGGCCGTCACGAACACACCGACGATGACGGCGAAGTAGGCGAAGTGCGCGCCCGGCAGATGGCTGGCGTGCACGGCCTCAATGATCGAGTCCTTGGAGTAGAAGCCCGAGAACAGCGGCGTGCCGATCAGCGCGAGCGAACCCAGCAGCGACGTGATCCAGGTGATGGGCATGTACTTGCGCAGGCCGCCCATGTTGCGGATGTCCTGGTCATGGTGCATGCCGATGATGACGGAGCCCGCGCCCAGGAACAGCAGCGCCTTGAAGAAGGCGTGCGTCATCAGGTGKAAGACGGCCACCGAGTAGGCCGAGGCGCCCAGGGCGACGGTCATGTAACCCAGCTGGGACAGCGTCGAGTACGCCACGACGCGCTTGATGTCGTTCTGGATGATGCCGAGGAACCCCATGAACAACGCCGTGATCGCACCGATCACCATGACGAAGTTCAGCGCCGTGTCGCTCAGCTCGAACAGCGGCGACATGCGCGCCACCATGAAGATGCCGGCCGTCACCATCGTGGCGGCATGGATCAGCGCGGAGATGGGCGTCGGACCTTCCATCGAGTCCGGCAGCCAGACGTGCAGCGGGAACTGCGCCGACTTGCCCATCGCACCGATGAAGAGGCAGATGCAGGTGATCGTCATCAGCGACCAATCGGTGCCGGGGAAGATCATCTGCGACAGGATCTCGGACTTGGCGAAGGTCTCGGCGTAGTTCAGCGAACCCCCGAAGGCCACCAGCAGGCCGATGCCCAGGATGAAGCCGAAGTCGCCGACCCGGTTCACCAGGAAAGCCTTCATGTTGGCGAAGATGGCCGTCGGTTTCTTGTACCAGAAGCCGATCAGCAGATACGACACCAGGCCCACCGCTTCCCAGCCGAAGAACAGCTGCAGCATGTTGTTGCTCATGACGAGCATCAGCATGCTGAAGGTGAACAGCGAGATGTAGGAGAAGAAGCGCTGGTAGCCGTCGTCCTCTTCCATGTAGCCGATGGTGTAGATGTGCACCATCAGCGACACGAAGGTCACGACCACCATCATCATGGCCGTCAGGCCGTCGATGAGGAAGCCGACTTCCATCTTCAGCGCGCCGAGGTTCATCCATTCGTAGATGGTGGCGTTGAAGCGCGCGCCGTCGACGGCCACGCTGTACAGCGTCATCGCCGACAGGATGAAGGCGATCAGCACGCCGAGGATGGTGACCATGTGCGAGCCGCGGCGGCCCACCGTCTTGCCGAAGAAGCCGGCGACGATGGCGCCCGCGAGCGGTGCCAGCGGCACCGTCAGCAGCAGGTTCTGGGAGAGTTGTGCAGACATCTTTTTCTCAACCCTTCAGCGCGTCGAGTTCTTCGACGTTGATGCTGGCTCGGTTGCGGAACAGCACGACCAGGATGGCCAGGCCGATGGCCGACTCGGCCGCCGCGACGGTCAGGATGAAGAACACGAAGACCTGGCCGCCCATGTCGCCCAGGTAGTGCGAGAAGGCGACGAAGTTCATGTTGACCGCCAGCAGCATCAGCTCGATGGCCATCAGCAGCACGATCAGGTTCTTGCGATTCAGGAAGATGCCGATCACCGACAGCGCGAACAGCATCGCGCCCAGCGTCAGAAAGTGGCCCAGGGTCAGGCCGCTCAGCCCGGTAATGGCGGTCATGCCTGGCCTCCTTCGGTGGGTGCGGCGGGCGGGGCCGGCGGCGTGGCGACGGTGGGCGCCATCTTGACGATCTTCAGGCGCTGGGCCTTGGTGACCTTGACCTGTTCGGATGCGTCCATGGCACGCGAGTCCTTGCGGCGGCGCAGCGTCAGGGCGATGGCCGCGACGATGGCCACGAGCAGCAGCACGGCGGCGATCTGCAGCGGGTACAGGTAAGCGGTGTAGATCTCGATGCCGAGCAGCTTGGTATTACCCATCTTCAGCTGCTCGGCGGTGGCCACCGGCACGTCAGACAGTTGGAAGCCGCCCATCAGCACGATGCCCATCTCGAAGGCGATCAGAGCGCCGACAACGGCCGCCAGCGGCAGATGCTTCCAGAAGCCCTCACGCAGGCTGTCGGTGTTCAGGTCCAGCATCATGACGACGAACAGGAACAGCACCATGACGGCACCGATGTAGACGAGCACCAGCGCAATCGCCAGGAACTCGGCCTTCAGCAGCATCCAGATGCAGGACGCCGTGAAGAAGGACAGGATCAGGAACAGCGCCGCATGCACGGTGCTGCGCGCCGTGATGACGCGGAACGAACTCACCAGCAGGATGCCGGAGAAGACGTAGAAGAGGATGGTCGTGATGTCCATACGTATCCAGGCCAGCTGAGCTGGACCGCTGCGGCCGCAAGGCCGGTCAGCGATCAGCGGTACTTGGCATCAGCCTCCTTTTGGGCCGCGATTTCGGCTTCGTACTTGTCACCGACGGCCAGCAGCATGTCCTTGGTGAAGTACAGGTCGCCG
>NZ_JBFUMO010000729.1:0-2467 GCF_054049355.1 Roseateles sp. P5_E11
CGACAGCAGTGAAAACGGCCGTGATGCCTCTGCTGACCTCTGACGGCGAACCCACTGGGGAGCTTCTGGCGTACGCGCTGCTTGTTGTCGCCTTGCATACGGGCCGCAACACCACCCCGCTGCTCGAGCTGCCCGTGGACTGCCTGCGCACCCACCCGAAGGACAACACAGCCTTCCTCGTCGTCTACAAGAGACGGGGCCATACCACCAGCAAGGTCATCCTTCGAGGGGAATCGAAGATCACGCGCGTAGTCGAATCGACACCCACGCTCCGGCCAACCGTATTGCAACTGCTCCGGCGCGTCATCGCTGGCACCGAGAAACTCAGAGTAGAGGCATCGCCCGAACTACGTGAGCGGGTCTGGCTCTATCGATCCAAGTCCTTCGCCGGTGGAATCACGGCATTGAGCACTGCGACCCTGTGGCTGGCGATCAACAAGCTCGTCGACGACTACCAACTTCGCGACCTCGACGGCAAGCCACTGTCGATCAACGTGAGTCGGCTGCGTAAGACCTTCGTGAACCGCATCTACGAGTTGCTCGATGGGAACATCGTCGCGGCGGCGGCGGCCGCCGGAAACAGCCTCCAAGTTACCGGTCAGAGCTACCTTCGCCCAAGCGAGTCCGCTCAGCGCAATTGGGCCTTCATGGGGAAGATCCTGGTGAAGGAACTACTCGCCGGAACCCTTGGCACAACCGCGCGCACGCCGGTAGGCCAGTGCTCGGACCCGAAGGAGGGTGACTACGCGCCCAAGCGGCATGGTTCCGTGTGCAGCAGCTTCCTGAACTGCCTTCGCTGCCGCAACTACGTGGTCACTGGCGACGATCTATGGCGGCTCTTCTCCTTCTACTTCCGCATCTTGCGGGAGCAGGTCAACGTCGATCGGCGCAAATGGCGGCAGCAGCTGGCGCACATCCCCAGGCTCATTGAGCGCGACGTGATCCAGACGGGGATCGCCAATGGTGTGTTCAAGGCGGCGCAGGTCGAAGCGGCCAGGGAGCGTGCACGCCACACCCCGCACCCGTTCTGGGCCTCGGACACTGTAATGAGCGACATTGATCTCTTGCAAGCTTCAGGGGCTGTCGCATGAACGCGATGGCCAGCCACACGTCAGAGGCCGCGCCGTTCCTGCTTGCGCAACAGCCCCACGTGCGCGAGCTCAGCGCCGAACAACGCGACGCATTGGTCATCTCGGCCCGCAAGGTAGACGGTGCCTGGGTTGTCGTGAGCCGCTATAGCGATCCGCGCTGGGAACGGCTCGGCAAGACAACGAACCGCAAGATTGGCGTTGTCTTCGATCTCGTGGACGAAGAGCTCCGCGACTCGGTCCGCCAGGCGATGTACCGCTTCCATATGCGTGGGCGCGCAGGAGGCAAGCGCCCCGAGGCGAGCACTGTCCTAGGTTTGTTCAACGACCTGCTGGCGTTCATGAGGCACCTGCGCAGCTGCAAGATCACGCGGCTCGACGAAATCACGCGCCTCGTTTGCACGTCCTACGTGAAGGTCCTCAAAGAACATCGCACGGCGAACGGCAAGCCCTTGAAGGCGGCTACCCTTGACCGCAAGCTGCGCGCCGTTGAGAGCTTGTTCGAGCTGAGCCAGCACACCACTGACGCGATGCCGGTGCATCCATGGCCCGAGACCTCTGCCAAACACATGGCAGGGCTGTCCGGATCGGTTGCGCGTCAGCACAAGACGCCCTTGATGCCGGATGACGTCTTCACCACCCTGTTCCAAACCTCATGGGCCATCGTTGAGCGCGCACCAACCCTTCTGGACCTCCGGGACCAGATGGACCGAGTCAAAGCCGCCAAACGGCATCTCCACCTTCGCGCCGCCGCCAGGGCGCAGTCGCTGCGGCTGCTTGAACTCGGCTGGCAGACCGGCCTTGCCGGGCTTGCCAAGGAGCTGATGGACGTCCGAAGGGCCTGCTACGTGGTGCTGGCCAGCGTGTCTGGATGCAGAAACCATGAGCTGGCCTGGCTTCAGACTGGCGCAGTCTTCAGCACGCAGAGCGACACTGGCGCCGACGGCGCACCCGGGGTGGAAGCCGATGTGGTCTGGTGGATGCGTTCTGTCTCTGCGAAGACTGACGAGGGACTCACCACCTGGATGATTTCGCACGCTGGCGTCGAGGCACTTCGCGTCATGGAGCGGTGGGCCCTGCCGTACCAGAATGCAATTGCGGAAGAGATTGCCTTGCGGCGCGCAACGGACGCACGCGATCCAGAGATCGCCGAAGCGCAACGTCATAGCTCGGCGCTCTTCCTGGGGAAGAGCAGCTCCTCCGGGCTTGTTCGAACCTTGTCGCTGCACGGTTGGTTCGATGAACTGCGCAACTTCGCCAGGGTCCGCTGTGGGTTGGATTGGGCGTTGGCGAGCCATCAATTCCGTCGCACGTTCGCGCACTACGCAGCAAAGAGTCAGTTCGGCGATCTGCGCTATCTGAAGGAGCACTTCAAGCAC
>NZ_JBFUMO010000730.1:0-2464 GCF_054049355.1 Roseateles sp. P5_E11
GCTCCACTGGTGGTAGGGGCAGACGAACTCCTTGCGGTTGCCGTGCCGCTCGCGGCAAAAGCGCATGCCGCGGTGCGCGCAGACGTTCTCGATCACGTTGATCGCGCCGTCGTTGTCGCGCGCCATGATGACCGAGCGCTCACCGATGACGGTGCGCTTGAAATCGCCCACATTGGGCACCTCGGCCTCCAGGCCGACGTAGCACCAGTGGCCCTTGTAGAAGAAGCGCTCCAGCTCGCGTTGGTAAAGCTGCTCGCTGGTGTAGGCCAGGAAGGGGATGCGGGAACTCCCCTCGCCTTCCCACCGGGCCTCGGTCGGGAAGATGGTGGACGTGTCGGCCATGCCTGTCTCCTTGTTGTTCTGGGCGCTCGCGGGCTCAGGCCGTGACGCGTACTTCGATCTGCCCGAGGCCGGTGATCGCGCCGAGCATCACGTCGCCCGCCACCACGGCGTTCACGCCCTCCGGCGTGCCGGTCATCAGCACGTCACCGGGCTGCAGTTCGTCGTACTGGGACAGCACGGCAATCGACTCGGCGACGGACCAGATCAGCTTCGCGATGTCGGACGACTGGCGTGCCTGGCCGTTGACGGTCAGGCTGATGGCAGCTTCGGCGGGATGCCCGATGTCTGCGGCCCGATGGACCGCACCGATGGGTGCCGATTGGGAGAAGGACTTGCCGAACTCCCAGGGCCGGCCCTTGTCGCGGGCTTCGAGCTGCAGGTCGCGGCGCGTCATGTCCAGGCCGACGGCATAGCCGTAGACATGGTCGAGCGCCTGTTCGACCGGGATGTTGCGCCCGCCCTTGCCCAGCACCACGACGAGTTCGATCTCGTGGTGGTAGTTCTTGGTGTGCGGCGGATAGGGCAGGCTCACCGGCGCGGCCGCGTCGACGACGGCGCTTGCCGGCTTCATGAAGAAGAACGGCGCTTCGCGGTCCGGGTCCTTGCCCATCTCGCGGGCATGCGCGGCGTAGTTGCGGCCGACGCAGAAGACGCGATTCACGGCAACGCGCTCGTCGCTGTTGGCGATGGCGAGGGTGTGCAGCGGTGGGGCTTGGAGGGCGAGCTTCATGTGGGAGTCCATGGATCAGGGGTTCATTGGCGTTGTTCGCGAAACAGGCCGAGCGCCTGTTGCACGGGGCGGTCAGAAAAGCTGAACAGCAGGCTGTCGCGGTCCGCGCGCAGCTGCAATGCGTGCCAGGACGGCACGACGAAGACATCGTTCTCCTGCACCCGCAGCGTGAGGTCGCCGATGCGCGCCTCGCCGCCGCCTTCCAGGCAGACGTAGACGGTGCTGTCGGTGCTGCGATAGGTATGGGTTTCGAAGCCGGCCGGCAGCCATTGCGCAAAGGCGCCTATGGTGGGCATGGGTGAGGCCCCCGTCGCCGGGTTCACGTAGCGCAGCTTGTGGCCCAGGTGCGGGTCGACGTCGCCGCGCGACACGCCCTGAAGCGCGGCACGGGTGCGTTCGAACGGGTAGACGAAGACGCGGGTCGGCTCGGCCGGCCGCGGCTGGTAGTCCACCGGCAGCATGTTGGCGCCGTAGCGCGCCAGGGCATCGCCTTCGGGGCGGCGCAGCTGCTGGCTCGCGTCCTGGCTCTTCTCGGAGAAGCCGGCGTCAAGAAAGCGGACGATGGGGATGTCCAGCCCGTCCAGCCACACGACCGGATCGGTGCCGAGGTTGCCGTGGTCGTGGAAGGTCCAGGCCGGGGTGATGATGAAGTCGCCGCGGCGCATCGTCGTGCGCTCGCCGTCGACCGCGGTGTAGGCGCCTTCGCCATCGAGCACCAGGCGCAATGCCGACTGGGTGTGCCGATGCGCGGGTGCGACCTCGCCAGGAAGGATCAGCTGCAGGCCCGCGTACAGCGACTGCGTGATCGACGAATGGCCCCGCAGCGCCGGGTTCTCCAGGATCAGCACGCGGCGCTCGGCTTCCTCGGCGGTGATGAGCCGGCCAGCCTCCATCACCTGCTCGCGCAGCTCCGCATAGCGCCACAGCGCTGCCTGCAAAGGCGAGCGGGGCTGCGGCGGCACCAGCGCGCCGAGTACCTCCCACAGCGGCGTCATGTTCTGGGTGCCGATTCGTTCGTAGAAGGTCGCGCGCGCGGCCCGCTGCTCGGCGCTCAAGGCAGCAGCATGCATAAGGGGTCTCCTCAGGTTCCTTGGGTGTAGAAGGCATCGGCATGGATGCGCTCGGGCTCGATGCCCTTGCGATGCACCATCAGCGAGGCCGCTTCCACCATCGGTGGTGAGCCGCACAGGYAAGCGCGCCAACCGCGCAGGTCGCCGAGGTCTTGATCGATGACATCGGTGACCAGGCCACAGCGGTGCAGCTTGGGATCGCCGCCCGAGGCGACGACGACGTTGAGCTTCAGGCCGGCGTGATCGCGGGCCAGTTCCTTCAGCCAGGACAGGCCGTAGACGTCCCGTGGCGAGCGCACCCCGAAGTACAAATGGATGGGGT
>NZ_JBFUMO010000731.1:0-2461 GCF_054049355.1 Roseateles sp. P5_E11
AGTGATATCGTTGCGCCAAATGATTTTCTATTCGAACAGGTAAGTGAGTTGAATCGGTTGGCGAGTCGATCAAGGTCAATCTTCCAAAATCCTCTCCGCTGATTTGTCACTGAATCCGGCGAATAATTCCCAATCTGACGCATGGCACGCAAGAGTCCAGCAGAAAGACCAATGTATTTCGCGGCATCTCGTTCACCCAGAACATCGGCCGGTGATCGCGCCTGAAGGTCTAAACCTTCCGTGTCGACTACGAAACGTTGAGGTTTGCCGGGCGCGTTCGCATTTTTGAACGGTACAAGGCCTTTGACTACCCATCCCCGTGCCGTAGACCGCTCCACTCCAAGACGCTTAGCCAACTCGCTGACTGACACGTAGCGCCGGGCGTGCTTATCGACGCCCTTCATTCGTTCCGAGACAAGCGATTCATCGGCATGATCAACGCCGTACGCTATAAATTCGTCTCGCAGAAAATCCATATTTGTACCAATCCCCTTATTTTTGAACAGTGATTGATAAAAGCTCAAATATTTAACCCGCAAACCGCGTCCGGCGAATATGGGTTGCGAACCAAGTTTGTCAAGGAGCGCATGAAAACCTTTGGGCCAGTCTTTCAAAACAGCAGCAGCCAAAGTCATGGGTTCGTGGCCTGAAAAGGTCTTGCCTCCCGCGCGACGACCAATATTCTCCAGAATTTTAAGCAGCGACATTAACGGGATCGAATGCAGCCATTGGACAGGTAGTCCTTCGGGGTTTGCTAGCTTGTGTATCGGCATCCGATGAACCTTGCATTGAATCACTTCCATAAGGGTGGCCGTCGCACCATCCACGGGTTGAGCGGGTATATATGAAAGGTCCGCGCCGCATTGGCACGTCAACAAGCCAGGTCGATTCCAACTAAGCCCCTTTTCACACTCATGGCATCTACTAACCAGCGGGACTTGGTGGGATGGGCAGGCGGAGAAAGCGTTCAGGTCCCAGGATGCATCGATATAGCCCGTTTCTTCAATGCACATGCAACAGATGGCGGGTCGATGTAGCCGCAATGGCTGCCAATTCAAAGAGCGCCCAAGGGGATGCCCCAAAATTTGGTATTCGCGGACACCGTCCCGCGTGCACGCGCTGTAGGCATGGTGACGAAACTCGTCGCTGGCTTTGCCCAGTACCTGCGCGAGCTTTGCGATTGGAAATCCCGCGGTCGTGGATTCGTTCCTGGTAATTCCAGCAAGATCAAATACATGCCATGGAGTGCAATATCCGTTGGTCTCCGATACCCGCAAAACGTAGCCGAGAAGACTTTCGCGTTCGTGTGGGGACGGGGTGCGGACAAGCAGCTGATTTTGTTTCGACGTCACGATGCGGTCAGCTGCTGGCTCACGGGAATTGCGGCTGCTCGCCCCCTTGGCCGGAGAATCCTTTCGGGCAAAGGCTCATCCTCTTTAAGACCAATTCCCATTGCAAAGTCGATCATGTCTTGCGTGGGTTGGCATGAGAATTTCGATGTAAACGGATTTTTATCAAGCTCACCTTCCAAGCTCCAGATAGCTTTTACGTTGGCCTCGCTTAATCGCGCCAGCGATACTTTCGTGTGCCCCTCGTCGCATGCGTCCCATACAACTTGTCGCAGCAGTTTGGTGAGATAACCCATCAGCCCTCCCGTCGCGCACCAGAGTCGAAACGCCATCTCATCACTGTGAAAGCATGGCACGTCAAGATAGACCGAAATCGACTCATGGAATGCCTCTAATATTCCGATGAACTCTGCACGATCATCGTCATGAAGCCAATTAAAGCGATGCATAAAGGCTGGGGCTAAGAAACGACCTGACAACTGTTCGCTTTGTCTCAAGACGGGCAAGCAACTGTCAAGTCCGGTCACGACTAATGAGACTCGAGTGTTATCGGCGCGGAGTTTCAGCCAGTCCGCAACGTGGTGAAAAACTTTCCGCGTAGTTTTGTCGAAAAAATGCTGAAATTCGTCGAGCATCAGCATTTGGCATTCGCAGTCTTGTAGGAGTTTTTCCAATCTGGCAGTTTTTGCATTTTCTGTGCCCGTCTCCCATTTGGGATCGCCGAGCTTTTTCAGGAGTACTTCGCACAAACTCTTCGCGCTTGGCTTCGAAGGTGCTGATACACGAACCACCGGCACGATCAGTCCGGCCGCCGTGCGCCGAGGCTTGTGCATCCTTTCGAATTCTTCCAATATTCGGCTCTTGCCGGTGCGTGACGCGCCGACGATAGCGAAGCAGATAGGCTCAGGTGATTCTTTGGCATAGTCAAAGCATTGCCTCAAACGAGCTGAGGCTTTGACGAAGGCTGTATGCGGAACGAGTGTTGATTCGACGATGCGACGAAAAGACTTGGTGTCCATAAAACAACTATTCAAACAGAGGATGTAGACCGTTCTCAACGTTCGCGCACGACAGGTGAAAACTTGCGGGCGGAGTTGGTAACGGGTATGGCG
>NZ_JBFUMO010000732.1:0-2460 GCF_054049355.1 Roseateles sp. P5_E11
CGGCTGAACAGGACAAGGACGGCTGGGCCTGGGTGGAGGTGGCCTTCGAGTACGACTACGAGGTCAGGCAGCGGTATTGCGATGCGCCCACGCAGCGGCACGAGCCCTCGGCCGAGCAGGCGCATGCGCTGGGCGAACTTCAGCGCGCGAAGGACGATGCCGAGGACAAGCTCGAAGCCCTGTACGACGCGGACGATTCGGACGCGGATAGTTCCGACCTCATCGAGGCTCTGGAAGAGCAGACGCAGGCCTATCAGATGCAGATCGACGCCATCGAGTCCAAGCTCGCCTATTGCCCGGCGGAGGTGATGGCGATGGCCGGCGCGTTGCTGACGCTGGGCCCGGACGGCCGCGTGATCGTCAAGCGCAATCTCATGCGGCAGGATGACTACAAGGCGGGGCGTGCCAAGGCGACGAAGCGTTTGACCCGAGGTGCGGCTGCCGATGGCGAAGGCGCGGGCGACCAGGAGGCGCCTACCAAGGGGGTGTCGTCCACGCTGCGCATGGAGCTGACTGCCTACAAGACGGAAGCTTTGCAAGTCGCGCTGCTGCGCAAGCCGCAGGTGGCCCTGGCGGCGCTGGCTCATTCGATGGCCGTGCCGCTGCTCTACGAGAGGGTTTCAGCGCAGTACGAGTCGCCGACCGCCCTGGGCGTTTCGGTGCGCAGCCCAAACTGGCAGCTGTTGCAGATCGCGCCCGCGATGGCCGACAGCCCCGCGCACAAGAGCCTGCAGACCGTCGTCGATGCATGGCGTGTGCGCTTGCCGGCCGACCCGAAGGACCTGATGGCGTTCATGCTGGAGCAGTCTGTCGAGACGCTGCAGGAACTGCTGGTGGTCTGCACGGCGCTGACCACGCATGCGCTGCACGGGTCGGCCCATGCCAAGCCTGCCCAGGTGCTGGCCCAGGCCGCTGCGCTCGACATGGCCGACTGGTGGGAAGCCACAGGCGACACCTATCTCGGCCGCGTGCCCAAGGCGCTGATTGGCCAGGCGCTGTCGGAAGCGGGGCAGGGCGACGCCGTGGGTGAGGTGTTGAGGCTCAAGAAGGCGGAGGCGGTCGGGATGGCCGAGGGCCTGTTGGTGGGCAAGCGCTGGTTGCCGGAGCTGCTGCGTACCGAGGCCTGACGGGGCCAGGGCAGGGGGCTTTGCCCCTTGCCCGATTTCTGGCGTTTAGCGTTGGCGCCGCCGAGGCGTTGCCTGGGCGGCGCGCGGCCCGTTCCCGCGCCGGCATTGCCGATCTGGCCGCAGGCCTGTTCGGCTTTGCCGGCGCCCGCCACGCCCGTAGCCGGGCCGCTTGAAAGCCAGACCGCTACGCGGTGTGGCATCGGCTGATCCTGCGAAGCAGGTCACGGGCCGCAGGTGCGGCCCGCACCGCGCCGGCCGCCACGGCGGCCGGCGCGGGCGGCTCTTTCAGGCGTTCCCCCTGGACCGCCGCGGAAACACTCCCTAGGGCGTCGCTGCGCGACCTGGCGAGGCGTGCTGCGCACGCGTGGTTCCGGTGGGCGGCCCTCCCGTGCTCGGGGACCGCGGGCCGCTTTCCTTCCCACTGCGTGTGAACGGCCCGCTTGGCGAACTGGCCGGTCCTGATCGGCTGCGCTGCGCGCCTGGCCGGCCAGATCGCCACCCCTCGCACTCGCCAAGCCCGTAGCCGGGCCGCGAAGACCGAGAAGTGCTCGCAGCGGCTCGACCGTCGCGCCAGTCGCTGCGCTTGGTGTCACGCCGGCCGCGGGGTCGCCACTGCTCGAGAGATGCGGGCGACTTCGTTGCAACCGCTGCGCCAGGCGAGCTGGCACATCGGCCGCGGGGCTCCGTCGCCCGTGGAGGGGCAGCCTGTGCGCTGGTCGTCCCACCGCGCTCCCCCGCAACCCCCGTCCCTGGGTGAGGGGGACTTGCGGGGGATCTTCATACGGTGGGCCGGGAAACCGGCGCACTGCTTCGGCTGCGTTCAAACCCGACCCCATCCCCAACCCCTTCCCATGGGAAGGGGCCATGCCCACCCCCCGCCCGCCCGTGGGCGGGTGCGAGGAGTCCAAGTGAAGGATCTTCATGTAGGGCAACCAACCCGGAGCCCGGCTGATCTTTCACGAGAGGAGATTGGTCATGGCCAACGTTCTAGTCATTCAACGCAATGCCCACCTCGCGGGACCGGTGGTGGTTCAGTTCGTCCCGCGTCCTGAAGGCCGCATCACCAAGGCGACTGTGACGGCGATCAGCAATTCGGTGCGCGGCTCTGGCGACGCTCGGGAAGAGACGGCCACCGCCATTCAATGGACGCTGTGGGGCAGCCTCGCTGAGAACGCTGCGGACTTCTTGGGCCGTGGCTCGCACGTGAACATCGTCGGCCGCGTGCGCAACAACAACTACGAGAAGGACGGCGCGACGGTCTACGGCATGGAGTTCACGGCCGAGGAGATCGACTACCTCGATACCCGTGCCGAAGGCGAGGCGCGGCGCACCC
>NZ_JBFUMO010000733.1:0-2437 GCF_054049355.1 Roseateles sp. P5_E11
GCCCGAGGGACAGCATGCAAATGGGCCATCAGCACGGCCGCGGCGCCGATCAGGCCCGCCAGCGTGCAGGCCAAGGCCAGACGCTGGACCTCGCCGAAGCCGGAGAAGCGCCACATGCCCTTGGGCACGCGCAACAGGTACAGCACAGCCGCATAGATGGCCAGCAGCCCCAGCAGCACCCAACCGTCGTAGTCGGGGCGTGCCGAGAACCAGCGCTCGAAACCGAGGCGGAACAGATAGGTGGCCTGCCAGGCGATGGCAACGACAACGACGTCGAGCAGCAGGGCCAAGGCTTCACGGCGCGGCCGCAGGCGCGTGAGCAGGGTGTCGAGAAATTGCCAGTTCATTGGGAAGCGATTGTCAGCCGCGCAGCACGCGGGCCAACGTCGCCAGGATCAGCCGCAGGTCGGTCATCAGGCTGGCGCTGGCCGCGTACTCGGCTGACAGTTTGAGTTTTGCGGGCATCACGACCTCGCGGTATTCGCGCTCTGGGTCCTGCGCTGCAGCCAACATTTCGGCCTCGTGGCTGAAAGCCAGCGACGCGGGATCGGTGATGCCCGGCCGCACCGCCAGCACGCGTTCACGCAATTCGGCCGAGTAGAGCTCGACATRGCGAGGCAACTCCGGCCGCGGGCCAACGAGGCTCATCGCGCCGCGCAGCACATCCCAGAGCTGGGGCAGCTCGTCGAGCTTGGCCTGGCGCAACACACGGCCCGAGCGCGTGATGCGGGGGTCGGCGCCGACCGTGATGGCCGCACCCGGCTCGACGCGCATCGTGCGGAACTTGTGGATGGTGAAGGGCACGCCATGCCGGCCCACACGCGTCTGGCGAAACAGGGCCGGGCCGGGAGAGTCGAGCTTGATCCAGACCGCGGCCAGCAGCAGCAGCGGCGCGAGAACCAGCAGCCCCAGCGCCGCACTGACCACGTCGAACAGGCGCTTGATCAAGCCAGCAGGCCCCTCACGGCGGCGATGACGCGCTCGACGTCCGCGTCGCTCATCGCCGTGTACAGCGGCAGGCTGACCGTGCGCTCGAAGGCCTTCTGCGACTGCGGGAATTGCTCGGGCGTCAGACCGTAGCGGTCGCGCCAGTAAGGATGCAGGTGCAGGGGCACGTAATGCACGCTGCAACCGATGCCGGCAGCGTACATGCCCTCGATGAAGGCATCGCGTGTGATGCTGGCTTCGTCGGCCAGGCGAACGACGTAGAGATGCCAGGAGTGCGTGTCGCCCTCCGGCGCATCGGGCGGCAGGATCAGCGGAAGGTCGGTAAAGGCCTCGTGATAGCGCATCGCGATCTGCTCGCGGCGCAGCTGGAAGGCCGGCAGGCGCTTCAACTGGTGCAGGCCCAGGGCCGCGGCGATGTCGGTCAGGTTGTACTTGAAGCCGGGCGCGACGATCTCGTAGTACCAGCTCGGCACCTTGGCCGTGAAGCGGTCGAAGGCGTCGCGGCTCATGCCGTGCAGGCGCATGACGCGGGCGCGCTTGGCCAGTTCGGCGTTGCGCGTGACCAGCATGCCGCCCTCGCCGGTCGTCATCGTCTTGTTGGCATAGAAGCTGAACACGGTGGCGTCGCTGCCCAGCGTGCCGATCAGCTCCTTCTCCAGCGTGGTCGGCAGTGCATGGGCCGCATCCTCGATGACGCGCAGGCCGTGGCGGCGGGCGATGTCGAGGATGGACARCATGTCCACGGCCAGGCCGGCGTAGTGCACCGGCAGGATGGCTTTGGTTTTCGGGGTGATCGCTGCCTCGATGGCCGCGATGTCGATGTTCAAGGTCGCCGGGTCGATGTCGACCAGCTTCACGTCGGCACCGAGGTAGCGCACGACCTCGGCGGTGGCCGTGAAGGTGTGGGTCGTCGTGATGACCTCGTCGCCGGGGCCCAGGCCAATGGCTTCCAGCGCCAGGTGCAGGCCTGCGGTGGCCGAGTTCACCGCGATGCACTCGATCTGCGGGTCACCGAGGAAGTCGGCAAAGGCCTGCTCGAAGCGCTTGGCCTTGGGGCCGGTCGTGATCCAGCCGGATTTCAGCGTGTCGACGACTTCGGCGATCTCGTCGTCGCCCAGGTCGGGCAAGGCAAAGGGAAGGAAGGGCTGGGCACTCATGAAGGGATTTTCGACGATCAGGTTTTGGCGATCAGCACCAGCCGGTGGGTACGCAGCCAGGGGATGAGGTTGAGCAGGCCATAGGCCGCGGGCAGCGCCCGGGCCAGCGGTGGCGCCAGCGTCACGCGCCGGGCCGTGAAAGCGCCTTGCGGGAAGAGCTGTCGCACGCGCGCCAGCGGCACGCCGCGGACGTCGGGGTTGCGCGGATTGTTGACGGTGAAGTCGTACCAGACGACGGCGCCACCCGGTTTGAGCCAGCGCCACATCGCGTCGGCCACGCGCTGCTGCAAGGCGTCGTCGAGGATGGACGAGAAGACCGTGGATTGCAGCAC
>NZ_JBFUMO010000734.1:0-2424 GCF_054049355.1 Roseateles sp. P5_E11
CCCCGAGCCTGGCCGACCAGGCCTATGTACGGCTCAAGCAGATGATCTTTGACTTTGCGCTGATGCCCGGCGACCGCGTCTCCGAGACCGAGTTGGCGCAGCGCGTCGTCGTCAGCCGCACGCCGCTGCGCGCCGCCTTGCAGCGGCTGGAGCGCGAGGGCTTCCTGCAACTGCTGCCGCGCCTGGGCTGGCAGGTGGCGCCGCTGGACTTCGACGTGATGGACGAGCTCTACGACCTGCGCACCCTCATCGAGTGCGAGGCCGCACGCCACCTCTGCGAGCACGAGCAACGGCCCGAGCTGCAGCAACTGGCCGACATCTGGATGGTGCCGCCTGCCGAGCGGCTGGCCGACGCGGCAGAGGTCGGCGCGCTGGACGAGCGCTTCCATGCGCTGTTGGTGCAGGGCAGCGGCAATCGCGAGATGGTCCGCGTGCACAGGGAAATCACCGAGCGCATCCGCATCATCCGGCGGCTGGACTTCACCAAACCAGCGCGCGTGGATGCAACCTACGACGAGCATGCCCGCATCCTGCGCACCATCACGCGGCGGCGCACCGACGAAGCCCAGCGCCTGCTGCGCGCCCACATCCAGCAGAGCAAGCTCGAAGTGCGGCACATCACGCTCGACATGCTTTACCGCGCCAGGCGGAGCAGCTGATGCCACGCGGCTCCCGGGCATGCGGATGGCACATGAATTGCATGAGCCCGCCATGCCGGTTCGTGCGAGCGGCCATGGCGATGCCGGCCGCCAAGAGTCAATTCACGCGTTCTTCATCCACCCCCTAGGAGCTTTGCCTTGAAACCCACCGCACGCCTGCTTTGCACCGCCCTCGTCGCCTTCGCCGCCGGCGCCACCCAGGCCGCCGACTGGGCCGACACCTCCATCGGCTACCGCTACGGCACCAAGTTTGCCGAGCCCTTCGGCACGAACGACATCCACAAGAACATCCTCGACCTCAACCATGCCAGCGGCTACGCCTACGGCACCAACTTCTTCAACGTCGACCTGCTGCTGTCCGACAAGAAGGACCCGTCCAGCCCCAACTCCGGCAGCGGCGCCAGCGAGGTCTACATCGTCTATCGCCACACGCTGGACTTCGGCAAGATCACCGGCAGCCCCATCGCCTTCGGCCCCGTCCGTGGCGTGGGTCTCACCGCCGGTTTCGATGCCAACGTGAAGGTGGATGCCGGCTACAACTCGCGCAAGCAGATGCTCGTGCTCGGCCCCACGTTGATGATGGACGTGCCTGGCTTCCTCAACGTCAGCCTGCTGCTGCTGAAGGAAAGCAACGCGCCGTACAACAAGTTCAGCGGCACGGCGACGCCGCGCTACGACTACAAGAGCCATGTGATGCTGACGGCGGCCTGGAGCATCCCGCTGGGCAAGCTGCCCCTGGCCTTCGAAGGCTTTGCCAACTACATCGCCAGCAAGGGCACGGACGAGTTCGGCGGCGCAACAGGCCCCGAGACCAACTTCGACGGCCAGATCATGTACGACGTGGGCGCCGCCACCGGCGCGACGCCGAACAAGTTCAAGGTGGGGCTGGAGTACCAGTACTGGCGCAACAAGTTCGGCAACCCGTACAAGGGTCCGGCCGGCAGCGGCGCATTCGCAAAGACGCCGATGATCCGCGCGGAATACCACTTCTGAAGTTCCCGCGACGTCCGGCATGTCCCGCCTTGAATTGATCGGCATCACCAAGCAATACCCCGGCGTTCGGGCCAACGACGACATCCATCTCAAGGTGGCGCCGGGGCAGATCCACGCCGTTCTCGGCGAGAACGGCGCGGGCAAGTCGACGCTGATGAAGATCATTTACGGCGCCACCAAGCCGGACACCGGGCAGATCGCCTGGAACGGCCGCGAGGTCGAGGTGGCCAGCCCGGCGCAGGCCCGCGCGCTGGGCATCAGCATGGTCTACCAGCACTTCTCGCTGTTCGACACGCTGACCGCCGCCGAGAACATCTGGCTGGGGCTGGACAAGGCGCTGTCGCTGGCCGAGGTGGCGGAGCAGACGCGGGCGGTGTCGGCGCAGTACGGCCTGCATGTGGACCCGGCCCGCCCGGTGCACACGCTCAGCGTCGGCGAGCGCCAGCGCGTCGAGATCGTGCGCGCGCTGCTGACGCGGCCGCAGCTGCTGATCCTGGACGAGCCCACCTCGGTGCTGACGCCGCAGGCCGTCGAAAGCCTGTTCGTGACGCTGCGCAAGCTGAGCGGCGAGGGTTGCTCCATCCTCTACATCAGCCACAAGCTGCATGAGATCCGCTCGCTGTGCGACCACTGCACGGTGCTGCGCGGCGGCCGCGTGGTGGGCGAGGTGGACCCGCGCAAGGAAACCAACGCCAGCCTGTCGCGGCTGATGATCGGTGCCGATGCGCCGGTGCTCACCGACCGCGAAGGCCAGCGCGGCGCACACGTGCTG
>NZ_JBFUMO010000735.1:0-2421 GCF_054049355.1 Roseateles sp. P5_E11
GGCCGAAAGCTTCCGCGCGGTGCGCAGCCAGATCATGATGCGGCTCTACAACGAGGGCCAGCAGCGCAGGGCGATTGCCGTGGTGAGCCCCGACAGTGGCGACGGAAAGACCTACTTTGCGGCGAACCTCGCCGTGGTTCTGGCCCAGCTTGGCGGGCGTACCTTGTTGGTCGATGCCGACATGAGGCATCCGCGTCAGCACGAAGTGTTTGGCGTGAGTAACGATGCCGGCCTTTCCGGCATCTTGAGCGGCCGCGCGGAGGCCAAGGTCATCCAGCAGGTGCCTAACGTGCAAAGCCTGTTCGTCCTGCCGGTGGGCACCACGCCCCCGAACCCGCTGGAACTGGTTGAACGGCCCGCATTTGGCCTGCTCATGCGCGAGCTGGCCACGAAGTTCGATCATGTCGTGGTGGACAGCCCGGCCGCTTGCTATGGCAGCGACAGCGTGGTGATCGCTGCGCGATGTGGCGCGGCGCTGGTTCTTGCCCGCAAGGATCACGGGCGTATCTCGGCGCTACAGGATCTCGTCGGCAACTTGGCGGAAACGCCGGCCGTCGTGGCAGGTGTGGTGGTCAACGAATTTTGAGCAACTCCGGCCAGCGTGCTGGGCAATCCGTCTAACGTTTGAGAATTGGTTCCACGGGACATGTTGAAGGTTTCGGTATCTAGTCCGACGGCTCGAAGCGTCCCGTGGAGCAACTATTGGACGGTGTGGTTGCCCCTGCTCGTTGCCTTTGCGCTCATGTACGTGCCGACCTATGTCGGCCTCTCGCAGACCGTTTGGGCATCGGCGGAACAAGGCCACGGCCCGATCATCCTGGCCATATCGTTCTGGTTGGCTTGGCGGCGGCGTGAGCAGGTTGCTGCGCTGCCCGACAACAAGGGCAGCTTCCTCGTCGCCGGCCTGCTGTTCGCCGTCGGCATGCCGCTCTACCTGCTCGGCCGCACGCAGCAGCTCGATAGCTTCGAAGTGTTGTCTCAGATCTTCGTGCTCGCCGCGGTCTGTCACTTGATGAAGGGGTCGGCAGGCCTGCGAGTATTGGCGTTTCCGCTGTTGTTCATGCTGTTCATGGTGCCCTTGCCCAGCGTGCTCGTGCAGGTGGTCACCACGCCTCTCAAGGCGGCAGTTTCCTATGTCGCGGAATCCATCATGCACATGGCCGGCTACCCGATCGCGCGCAGTGGCGTGATCTTGTCGGTCGGCCCTTATCAACTGCTGGTGGCCGATGCCTGTGCCGGTTTGAATTCCATGTTCACGCTCGAAGCGCTGGGGCTGCTGTACATGAATCTGATGGGCTACACGTCACCGCTTCGGAACGTCTTGCTCGCGTCGGTCCTCATTCCGGTGTCGTTCTGCGCGAATATCGTTCGGGTCATCATCCTGGTGTTGATCACCTACCATTTCGGGGATGAAGCGGGCCAGGGGTTTGTCCACGGTTTCGCGGGGATGGTCCTCTTCATGGTGGCACTCTTCCTGATGCTGGTCGTCGACAAGCTGATCGGGAAATTCGTGCCGGCCACCCGGGCGCACACTGAATTGGGTTGAGCTCATGAACCAGCGATCCCCTCTCCCTTTGCGCCGCCGGGCAGTGCTGGCCGCGGGGCTCATGACCGGCGCCGCCGTGGCGGGCGAGCTGCTCCAGCCCAAGCCGACGATCACGCGGCCCGATCAGATGCCGGATCTTGACCGGATCATCCCGCAAGCTTTTGAGGGCTGGACGCTGGATCGAAGCATCGTGCCGCTGGAGGTGGCGGCGGATGTCGCCAACACGCTCAATGCGATCTACGACAAGATCCTCTCGCGCACCTACGTCAACCGTGCCGGCGAACGGATCATGTTGTCGCTGGCCTATGGAGCCAACCAGTCGCGCGCATTGCAGCTCCACAAGCCAGAGGTTTGTTATGCGGCCCAGGGATTCAGGGTCAGCCAATTGCATCCCGACGTCATGCATGTGGGGGATTCGTCGCTGCCCGTGATGCGACTGATTGGCCAGCTCGGCAGCCGCGTCGAACCCATCACCTACTGGATGCGCATCGGGGATGACGTGGTCAGGGGCTGGTTCGAGCAGAACCGGGCCCGCCTGGCCTACGGGTTGAACGGGAAGATCCCCGACGGTCTGCTGTTCAGGGTGTCCATGATTTCAGGCGACACGAGCGCGGCGTACCAGCTGCAGGACATTTTCGTCAACGCCCTCTTGAGAGGCATTCCGAAACAGCACCGATCGGTGTTGCTCGGCAGTGTCGCGTTCAACGCGTAGCGGCGTCGAACGGCAATCACAGGTCTGAATCTTGCTCGCCGGCTTCGGGCGGTGTTGATGTAGCCCTGCGCCTAACTTTTGATCACCACTCATGTCGAGCGACACCAAAACCAGCCTCCAACGTGCCGCCAGCAAGATGCTGGGCGGCAGCCTGGCTGTGGTC
>NZ_JBFUMO010000736.1:0-2415 GCF_054049355.1 Roseateles sp. P5_E11
CGGTGAACCTCGGGTGGAAGCTGGCACAGGTGATCAAGGGCACGTCACCGGACACGCTGCTCGACACGTATCACGCCGAGCGCCACCCGGTTGGCGCTCGCGTGCTCAAGACCACGATGGCGCAAGTTGCSCTGCACCGCGAGGACGATCGCACGCTGGCCGTGCGCGACATCGTGGGCGAGCTCCTCAAGATGGAGGAGCCGCGCAAGCGAGTCGCTGCGGAGATGTCCGGCCTGGGCATCCACTATGACCTTGGCAAGGGCCACCCCCTGCTCGGACGCCGCATGCCCGATCTCGACTTGGTCTCCGCGATCGGCCCGCTGCGCGTCTTTTCCCTGCTGCATGGTGCCCGACCGGTGCTGCTCAACGTCGGTGAGCTCGGGAGCTTTGACATCGCTGCCTGGGCAGATCGGGTTCGGCTGGTCGACGCAAAGTACATAGGTACGTGGGAGCTTCCGGCAGTCGGGGTGGTCACTGCGCCCGACGCGGTGTTGATTCGACCCGACGGCCATGTTGCTTGGGTCGGAAACACACCTCGGGTCGGGCTCGTCGACGCACTGACCACCTGGTTCGGGCCGCCCGCGGCGGCGTAGCGCATCCGGCTCGATGGTGCGGCGCGACAGGGCAATCGTTGCCTTCTGTCTCGCTTGCCGTCAGCTAGCGTGCGGGACTCAGTGGCGCCCGGAGAAGGCCCTGAATCAGGGGCTCCGAATAGAACTCTCCGCCGCTCTCACTGCCCGCCACAGCGGCACCGGCGCCATCGCATAGCCCCTGACGCGCTTGAAGCCACGGGCGTAGAAGGCCGCGATGACCGTCACATCGCACTGGGCATGAGGGTCTCCGCGTCGCCTTCGTGGATCCAGGGATCGCGCTCACAGCAAAAGGGCCGCGATGGTAGCCGCGGCGCCGCCTCCGATATGCTCCCGCCCCAGTTGTACATACAAGTGGAGCATTCCCATGACGACCTATGACATCGTCATCGCCGGCGGCGGCGTGTCGGGCCTGTATTGCGCGCTGCGCCTGGCCGACGCGGGCCACCGCATCCTCGTGCTCGAAGCCGCAGCCGACCGCTGGGGCGGACGCATCGAGACCGAGGACATGGATGGCTTCATCGCCGAGTACGGGCCGATGCGCTTTGAGCCGACCCTACAGCCGCGCTTTGCCGCCCTGTGTGCCGAACTGGGCGTGGGCCTGCTCGATTTCTCCGGCCCTTCATCGGATCAGGTCAGCACCGATGACACCGACCTGCCCGAGGCCGAGCGCGGCCTGAACTCGCTGCAGCTGCTCAAGCGCGGGGTCATGCTCATCATGGGCCGTGCGCCCGATGACCAGGCCTGGATCGATGCRCTGACGGAAGGCGACTACATGCGGCTGCGCAAGCACGCCCAGCTGCACGGCCAGCCGCTGTGGGACATGGGCTTCTGGAACGCGCTGTCGGCGCAGGGCATCCTGAGCCACCGGGCGCTGGTGAAGCTGCGCGACACCGGGACCTTCTATCACATGATCCCGGAGAACCTGAACGCGGCGGAATGGATCATCTGGTGGCTGCGCGCGCTCAAGACCGTGGGCCAGCAGCTCGCCAGCATCGAGGGCGGCTCTGCCAAGTTGACCGAAGGGCTGCTCACGCGGCTGCGCGGCCATGCCAACGTGACGCTGGCCGGCGGCCACAAGCTGATGGGCGTGCGACCGGTGGAGCTGGGCAAGCCGACGCTGGCCCTGGACGTGGCGACGCAGAACGGCGCCCTCACGCTGCGCGCCGAGCGGCTGATCCTCGCGCTGCCGCGCCTGCCGCTGCTCAAGCTGACGCGCCACCTGCCCGAGCACATCGGCTCGCAGCTGGACTGCGTCAATGGCTTCCCGATGCTGAAGGTCTTCTTCGTCTGCAACACGCCGTGGTGGAGCTACGGCCAGGCGCCGCAGCAATACGCCAACTGCATGCCGACGCGCGAGATCCACTACTTCCGCCGCGCCCCCGAGGCCGACGCCGACGGCCACGGCATGGTGCTGCTCTACATGGACCGCCCGTCCACCGAGTTCTGGCGCCACTACGTCATCGATGGCGACCGCCACGACCGCGCCGAGGTGGACCAGAACGCGCGCATCGTCGATGCCTTCACCCTCTTCGTAGCCCGCGACGTGAAGCGGGCGGCGGATGCGAATGCCGAGTCGGCCTTGAAGTTGACCGACAACGCACGGCGCGTCTTTGGCGACCTGAGCCTGGCCGAGACCAGCCAGTACATCCGCAACAGCATCATCACGTATGGCATTCGCGACTGGGCCCGTGCGCCCTACGGCGCGGCCAACCACGGCTGGCAGCCGGGCGTGCGCTCGTGGAAGGTCATGGACGCCTTCAAGGCCTTCGATTTCGGCAGCGGCGCGCGCAACTTGCACATCGTCGGCGAGGCCTATTCGGAC
>NZ_JBFUMO010000737.1:0-2415 GCF_054049355.1 Roseateles sp. P5_E11
GCAGCGGCGTGAAGGGCGCGCCTTCACGCACATAGAGCAGGCCGATACCCTTGGGGGCGTAGAGCTTGTGGCCGGAGAATGGCGCGTAGTCGATGCGGCGCTCGGCCAGGCGCAGCGGCAACTTGCCCAGGGCCTGCACGCCGTCCACCATCCACAGCGCGGCGCTGCCGGAAAGCGCCCGCTCGATGCCGCCGAGGTCACTGATGACGCCGGTCTCGTTGTTGGCCGCCATCGTGCAGACGAGGCCGGCGCGCGGTGCGTGCTCGCGCAGCCAGGCGAGGTCATGGCGGCCGTCGCGGTCGACGGGAATGGCCAGCACCTGCAGGTTCAGGCCGAGCAGCGCATTCCAGTGCTTGATGGCCTCGGGCACCGCCTTGTGCTCGGTGGCGCCGTAGAGCAGCAGCTTGGGCCGGGTTGRCACGTCCCTCAAGGCGCTCAGCGCCGACAGCACGGCCGTCTGGATGCCCTCCGTCGCTCCGCTGAGGAAAAGCAGCTTGCCCGAGCTCGCCCCGAGCACGCGGCGAGCACGGGCCCGAACGCCGTCCATCAGCGCCCTCGCCTTCAGCCCGGTGCTGTGGACGCTGCTGGGGTTGCCGAAGTCATCGGCCATCGCGGCCATGGCGGCTTCGCGGGCTTGCGGCAGGACGGGCGTGGTGGCGTTGGCGTCGAGATAGATTTCCATGGTGCTGGCCGCTGCGGCAGTGGATGCGCTGGCGGTATTGTTGCCAGCATTGGGCACAAACGGTTTGCACAAGCCGGCTTTCAATCGCCCGAGCCGAGCATGCAATACTTTATATGATCGAATCTATGAAATTGGATTCCATAGACATCCGCATCCTCGAAATCCTTCAACAGAACGCCGAGCTTCAGACGGCCGAGGTGGCGCAGCAGGTCGGCCTGTCGACGACGCCGTGCTGGCGGCGCATCCAGCGTCTGAAGGAATCGGGCGTCATCACACGCCAGGTGGCGCTGCTGGACGCGCAGAAGGTGAATGTCGGCGTCACCGTCTTCGTCTCGGTGCGCACCAGCACCCACAGCCAGGATTGGTTCGAGACCTTCAAGGCCACGGTGCAGGCCATCCCCGAGGTCGTCGAGTTCTATCGCATGAGCGGCGACGTGGACTATCTGCTGCGGGTGGTGGTGCCCGACATTGCCGCCTATGACAGGGTCTACAAGCGCCTCATCGCCGGCACTCAGCTGCGCGACGTCAGCTCCAGCTTCGCCATGGAGGAACTCAAGCTGACGACGGCATTGCCCTTGGGCTATGCCGGTTGACGCGCCATTTGCTACGACGTGTTGCAAATTGCGGGCAGCCGCAGTACACCGTACAGGCATTGCAGCGTTAAGTTCACCGCATTCGACCTGAGCGAGCCTGTCATGAAGACCCTTGTCCGCGCCTCTGTTGTTCTGGCCCTGCTGGCCGCCCAAGGCCTGGCGAGCGCCGGCCCCCGCTACTACCACCATCACCATCATCACCGCGGCCCCGGTCTCGGTGGCTTGGTCCTCGGCCTGGCAGTGGCGGTGCCGCTGATCGCGATGGCGAATCAAGCTGAGCGCGAGGTGGTCTATGTGCCGCCGCCCCCGCCACCGCAGCCGGTGTATGTGCAGCCCGTGCAACCGGTTTACACCCAGYCGTCACGTGCCGTGCCGATCATCTATCCGCGCAACGGCCAGAGCGGCGTCCAACTGGAAGCCGACAGCCGCGAATGCAACCGCTGGGCGACGACTCAGCAGGCCGCCATGTCCGACGCCGGCGTGTTCCAGCGCGCCGTCGAAGCCTGCATGGACGGGCGCGGATACACGATGCGCTGAGGCGTGACCCGGCCGTACGGCGCGTACGGCGGCTGCCCAAAAACAAAAAGGACCTGGAGGCTTTCGCTTCCAGGTCCTTGCTTCATTTGGGGCTGATGGAGATTGAACAGTTCAATGTAGGCCGCGCCAGTGCTAGAGGTCCAGCGGTTCTCCCTTCCGTGTTCCCCCCTTTGTTCCCCTAAAGACTCAAGGTTGAACCTTCCGCGGCGACGCTCGCTTTTTCGCAGCCGGCTTAGCCCTAGAGAGCTGGCCAGCGTCAAAAACCAACACGCCCGGCTTGTCCACCGGCTTGAGTCCGATTGCTTCGATACCAACCATCGCGGTGGGATGAAAACCTTCCGAGCCCATCGGCTGCCAATTCATCGTTGCGCCTGCAAACCGCAAACTGCAACCCACTTGGTACAAGCCCGTCGTGATGCCATGGCAAGTAAAGAGAGCTGCCGCCAACTCCTCAATCGTGAACATCCTGCCTTCGGCCGGAATTGCGCTCTCGCTCTCGCTCATGCGAACTCCCGGAAAGTGGATACACCCGACGTTGCACTCGCAGTTGCGATATGCACCAGACCATCGATCACCGCCCAGGTCTGCTTTTCGGCCTCCGCC
>NZ_JBFUMO010000738.1:0-2413 GCF_054049355.1 Roseateles sp. P5_E11
GAGGAATACGGCCAGTTCGGCGGCGAGCCCTATGGCTGCCTGGTGGGCGACTACCACTTCGACCACACACCCCCCGACGTCGAGCTGCTCGGCGAACTGTCCAAGATCGCCGCCGCCGCCCACGCGCCGCTGGTGACCGGTGCCGCGCCGAGCGTCATGCAGATGGAAAGCTGGCAGGAACTCGCCAACCCGCGCGACCTGACCAAGATCTTCACGACGCCGGAGTACGCCGCCTGGCGGTCCCTGCGCGAGTCCGACGACGCCCGCTACCTGGCCCTGTGCATGCCGCGCTTCCTGTCGCGCGTGCCCTATGGCGCCAAGACCAGCCCGGTCGACGAGTTTGCCTTCGAGGAAGACACCGAGGGCGCCGACCACAGCAAGTACACCTGGTCCAACGCCGCCTATGCGATGGCGGTAAACATCAACAGTTCGTTCAAGCAGTACGGCTGGTGCTCGCGCATCCGCGGCATCGAATCCGGCGGCGCGGTGACCGGCCTGCCCACGCACACCTTCCCGACCGACGACGGCGGCGTGGACATGAAGTGCCCGACCGAGATCGCCATCTCCGACCGCCGCGAGGCCGAGTTGAGCAAGAACGGCTTCCTGTCGATGGTGCACCGCAAGAACAGTGACTTCGCGGCCTTCATCAGCGGCCAGTCGCTGCAAAAGCCCGCCGAGTACGACGACGCCGACGCGACCGCCAATGCCGCACTCGCGGCCCGCCTGCCCTATCTGTTCGCCTGCAATCGCTTCGCCCACTACCTGAAGTGCATCGTGCGCGACAAGGTCGGCTCCTTCAAGTCGCGCGACGCGATGGAAGACTGGCTCAACAGCTGGATCCTGAACTACGTCGACGGTGACCCGATGAACTCGTCGGAAGAGACCAAGGCCAGCCGCCCGCTCGCGGCCGCCCAGGTCGAGGTCTCGGAAGTGGAAGGCGCACCGGGCTACTACCAGTCCAAGTTCTACCTGAAGCCGCACTACCAGCTCGAAGGCCTGACCGTGTCGCTGCGGCTGGTGTCCAAGCTGCCGTCCGAGAAGTCCGCCTAAGACAGTTGGGAGAACTCGCCGGCGCGGGAGCAGGACGGGTCATCTCTCACCACCACCACCACACCCGCGCTTTGAACCCCTAAGGAGATATCAACATGGCAGTCAATGCATTCCTCACCTTCTTCGACAAGGCCGATGGCGAGTCCATCCAGAAGGGCAAGGAAAAGTGGATCGAGATCCAGGGCTGGGACTGGGAAGTCGAAGCCGAGACCAGCTGGACCAAGGGCGGCGGCGCTTCCGTCGGCAAGCCCAACCCCGGCAAGATGAACTGGGAGCACTACTTCGACACCTCGTCGACCGTGATCCTGGGCTATATCTGCACCGGCAAGGCCTTCCCCAAGGTCGAGCTGCAGATGATGAAGACCACGGGCAGTGCCACGCCCGAGACCTACTTCACGATGACGATGGAAGGTTGCTTCATCACCAAGGTCAACCAGAGCGGCACCGAGGAAGGCAACGTCACGCAGAAGGTCGAAATGGTCTTCAAGACCGTCAAGATCGAATACAAGCCGCAGGACAACAAGACCGGCAAGCTCGGCGCGCCCAAGACCTACAACTGGGACATCCCGGCCGGCACGGCTTCGCCGTCGGCCTGAACGGGCCCACCCCCTACCGGCTTCGCCGGCCCCCTCAAGGGGGCGCTGCCAGTGGCCCGGCACAGCGCTTGCGCTGCGGTGAAGGCTCATATCGCTTGGCGATGTGATGCCGGAGCCAAAGCCGGTTCCACGGCAGCCGCCGGGTCAGGCACTACATGCGCAAAGCTCGTTTGTCCTCTTCGTCGCAGCCTTCCTCTGACTGTTCATGAGTCGTTCGAACATCTTCATGCAACTCATCACCGGCGCCGGGCCGGTGGTGGGCGAGGGCCTGCTCGAAGGCTGGGAAGGCTCGATCGAGCTGCTGGAGTTCGGCTGGGGCATGCAGGCCCTCAAGGACCCCAAGAGCAAAGCCAGCGGCCTGGCCGCAGCGGCTGCTGCCGCTGCGGCCTCGATGGCGGGGCTGGGTACGCCCGTCAGCATCAAGATGCAGCCGCTGACCTTCAAGAAGCGGTTTGACGTCGGCTCCTCGCAGATGCATTTCTGCCTGGACAACCACCTGCCCGTGCTCAGCGCGTCCATCACGGTGCTGCACATCAAGCAGCAAGGCCGGGCCATCCATCAACCTGGCTTCACCGTCGTCTGTACCCAGGGCTACTTTGCCGACTGCACCCTGGAGGTGTCAGACGATGGCCTGTCCAAGGAGGTGAGGGAAAGCTGGACCCTCAACTTCAAGAACATCAAGATGATGTATCTGAAGACCCTCGGCAAGGACAACCTGCCCACGGCCCCCTTCTTCCACCCATTGGCCCTCTGATGTCCAACAACGG
>NZ_JBFUMO010000739.1:0-2411 GCF_054049355.1 Roseateles sp. P5_E11
TTGCGAGCCCGCGAGAGTCGAACTGAAGGGAAGGGACTGACATGGGCGCCTCTAAAGATGCATTTTTGATGCATCAAATTCTAGAAACGCCGCCGTAACGCGGTTTGACATAGATCAAATGCCAGCGTCCGGAGCCGGCTGTCGGCAGTGACCTGTCGCGAGCCGGCCGCCCAGCAGCTGCCCTGCCGGGCCGGGTACCGGCGCCGGTGAGCACTGCGGGAATGAGGCGCACGGCACGCGCACGGCGCGCCGGTGCGCCCCCGCCGACCGCTACTTCGCCAGAGCCGCGACTTCGGCGGCGCTCAAGGCCCCCGCCTCGATGCGGAAGCCCTGGATGCGGCCGTTGAATGACGCATGGCCCCAGTCGCGCCCGAGGAAGGCCACCTGGTCGCCGACCTGGCGCGGCGACAGCATCATGGCGTCGGACCTCGCCACCTCTGTGCCGTCGACATAGAGCCGGCCAGTAGTGCCCTTGAGCGTGACGGCCAGATGGACCCAGCGGCGAATGGGCATGAACCACGGCGCGACCAGGTTCTGCTCGTCGTTGAACCCCGCGCCGGTGATGGCGAACTGCAGCCCCACGCGGCCCTTGGGCACGAGGCGCATGTAGGAAAACCCGTCGTGCCCGGCAAAGAACAGGCAGCTGTCCGTGCGCAGCGAATTGGCATTGGCCCACAGAGACAAGGTGAAGTCGCCCAGGCCGCTGAACAGCCCCTCGGGCAGCTGCAGGCCGGCCGACTTGCCGTCGAAGACGATGGCCTTGTCGTTCTGCCGCCCGTCGCCCCAGGTCGCGCCGTCCAGCAGCTCGCCCGCGACGGCCTTCCACTGGCCGGCGGGAGTCTGCAGCGCGCCGATGGTGCCCGTGCCGTTGCTGCCATTCAATGGCATCGAGAAACGTCGCTCGCCGGGCACGGCGGCCCGCGCCACCGCGGAAGCGGCGCTGGCGCTGGCGCTGCCCAGGGCGGTGACCTGGTAGAACCAGACACCCTTGGGCGGCGTGTCCGTGTGGGTCAGGAGTTCGGTGGCGGGGATGGTCGTCAAGTGAGTGAAGGGCCCGTTGGCACGGGCGGCGCGCTTGACCGCATAGGAAGTCGCACCCACGCTGCCCCACCACGACAGCACGACGCGGCCGTCGTGCACAGGAGCCGTGAGGCCGGAGGGCGCCTTCATCGGCCCGGCATAGGCAGGCCGGCGTTGCGTCAGCGTCGGGTACACCATGTCGTCGCCATTGCCCGACCCGTAGTTCCCTTCGCACAGCGGCAGCATGCGCGCGACGTTGGGCGCTGCCAGCCCCATGCGGTTCACGTAGTGGTTGTAGATAGGTTCCCAGGCGTTGCGGTAGTTCTGGAAGGACTGGTTGACCTCCGTCCACCTCGCCGTATGGGGCTGCGAGGGGTTGTGTTCCGGCGCGTACGGCATGGCGTAGACGTTGCCGTTCTCGTCCTTGAGGTTGGAGCGCGCCACGTACTCGGCCGCTGCGAGGAAGCGGTTGTTGTACATCCCGTAGAGGTCGTCACCCTGGTTCCAGGCCATCTCCAGCAGGTCGCCGCCGAGCGACATCCCCAGCGTCGAATGCCCCTGGTCGCGCCCGCTCTCCTCCCACTGCCCGAAATGACCCGGGTGCATGAAGTACACGCTGTGCACGATGGAGCCATTGCCGAACATGGCCAGCTCGCCTCGGTTGTTGCCCGCGTAGTAGTCGCAGGCCTGCCTGTACAGCTCGGGCCGGTCGCAGAACACGCCGATGGCCATGGCGCCACACAACGAGGCCATGTCCCAGTTGGCATGCGAGCCGAGGGAGACCTTCTTGAGAAACCCGGAGCAGATGCTGCCGAACACATCCAGCAGCATCTGCTGGAAGCGCGCCAGGCTCGCCGGCGCCCAACCTGGGTAGCTGCGCATCACCTCGCCGATCTGGGCAAACTGGTGGCCTTGCATGCCGGCCATCAGGATGTAGGTGTGGTCGTCAGGGGCGGTCGACCCTTCGGCCTTGGTCGCGACCAATTTCAGCGTTTGCGCCCAGGCATCCAGGGTCTCCACCGCCTTGTCGGCATAGCGGAGGTCGTCCGACAGCTTCCAGCGCAGCGCCAGGCACCAGGCGCGCTGGATGTCGCGGTACAGCGCGAACTTGCTGTTGTCTTGGCGGTAGACCGCCGGCTGCGGACTCGGCCAGCCATTAGTCAGCGACGTGAGGCGGTCGGCGCACAGCCTGTTCCACCAGCCCGTCCAGGGCTGCTCGCCGGCCGCGATATGACCACGGATGCGCTTGAAGTCGTCGTCCGTGACCAGCAGGCCGGTGTGGCGGAAGACGCCGCTGGCCGAGGCGGGCACCGGGCGGGTCTCGGCGAGCGCCGGCGCGCTGCACAGCAGCGGCAGAGCGGGCAGCAGGCCCAGGCCTGCAAGCAGGGAGC
>NZ_JBFUMO010000740.1:0-2409 GCF_054049355.1 Roseateles sp. P5_E11
GCGAGTGGGCAGGGGCATTCGAACTCCGACTGGACAGGGCCTGATTATGATTTCCGTCTCATGCCCGAGTTACCCGAAGTCGAAGTCACGCGCCGCAGCTTTGCTGGTGCCATCCAGGGGGCCCGGGTGACCGGCCTTCGCCTGGGAAAACCCTTGCGCTGGCCACTCGGCGTCGACCCCGAAACACTGCTCGGCAGCCGCGTCGGCAGCACGCAAAGAAGGGGTAAATATTTGTGGCTGCCGCTGGAAAAAGGCGATGCCGGGCCGCCCCAAATCGCCTTGCTCCCCTCGGGGGGCGGGCTGGGCGCCGCTCAGCCCTTGGGGCCGACAAGTGCCGGGGGCTTGTTGATGCATCTGGGAATGTCGGGTTCGCTGGCCTTTCTCGACACGACACCCGCGCCCGGCGCGCATGATCATTTCGACCTGCACACCGACCATGGCCTGCTGCGCCTGACCGACCCGCGCCGCTTCGGCGCCGTCGTCTGGGGCGCCGCACTGGATGCCGAACCTGTGGCCACGCTGCTCGGCAGCCTGGGCCTGGAGCCCTTCGACGAGCGATTCGACGGCCTGCACCTGCATGCGGCGCTCAGCGGCCGGCGCGTGTCCATCAAGCAGGCGCTGCTGGCAGGCGACATCGTCGTCGGCGCTGGCAATATCTACGCCTGTGAGGCGCTGTTCATGGCCGGCATCGACCCGCGCCTGCCCGCCGGCAAGCTGAGCCGCCCGCGTGCCGACAAGCTCGCCGCGGCCGTGCGCACGGTGCTCAGCCAGGCGCTGGAAGCCGGTGGCACGACGCTGCGCGACTTCCGCGATGCCCATGGTGTGGCCGGCAGCTTCCAGATGCAGGCGCAGGTCTATGGCCGCGAAGGCGAGGCCTGCCGGCGTTGCGGCACCGCCATCCGGCGCATCGTGCAAGGCGCACGGTCCACCTTCTTCTGCCCCCAATGTCAGAAACGCTGATCGCCGACTTCGGCAAGACCGTAGTCGCCTGGCAGCGCCGCCATGGCCGTAACACGCTGCCATGGCAGAACACGCGCGACCCCTATCGCGTCTGGCTGTCGGAAGTCATGCTGCAGCAAACCCAGGTCGCGACGGTGCTGGGCTACTACGAACGCTTCCTGGCGCGCTGGCCCAAGGTCACCGACCTGGCCGCGGCGTCGCTGGACGAAGTGCTCGCGCAATGGGCCGGCCTGGGCTACTACAGCCGGGCGCGCAATCTCCACGCCTGCGCCAGGGCCGTGGCCGATCTGCATGGCGGCGAGTTCCCAGGCACGGCTGCAGCCCTGCAGACGCTGCCCGGCATCGGGCGCTCCACTGCCGCAGCCATTGCGGCCTTCTGCTTTGGCGAGCGCGTCGCCATCCTGGACGGCAACGTCAAGCGCGTGCTGTCGCGCGTGCTGGCATTCAGCGGCGATCTCTCCAGCAGCGCCGCCGAGAAGAAGCTGTGGGACCGTGCCACCGAGCTGCTGCCCGAGCGCGACGTTGACCGCTACACCCAGGGCCTGATGGACCTCGGCGCGACGATCTGCAGCACGCGCTCGCCCGACTGCCTGCTCTGCCCCGTGCAGCCCATGTGCCGTGGACAGCAGGAGGGCGATCCGACGCGCTTCCCGGTCAAGACCAGGAAGCTCAAGCGCGGCCGTCGCGAGAACTGGTGGCTGTGGGTTGAGAGCGTCGAGGGCCGGGTCTTGCTGCAGCAGCGACCTGACACCGGCGTCTGGGCGAGCCTGTGGACGCTGCCAATGTTTGACGACGAGGCCAGCGCCCGAGCGGCCCTGCCGGGCGGCGAGCTGGAGACGCTGCCGCGGCTGCAGCACGCGCTGACGCACTTCGATTGGGTGCTGCACACGCTGCGGGCCGAGGCAGTTGAGGGTATGACTCCTGGCGGCACTTGGGTGGCGCGGGAGAAACTGGTGGATTACGCGCTGCCTGCGCCGCTGAAGAAGTTGATCGAGGGAGACTGAGCCATGAAACCACACATCAAGAGCGGCATCGAGTACGCGGTCATCACCCTGCTCGTCGCCGGCCTGTGCCTGTGKCAGATCATCAGCAGCACGCAGGACGGCGAGCCGCCGGCGTCGCGGCTTGTCCTGCTGGGTCTGGGTCTCGTCGTGGCGGGCACCATGCATTGCGTTTTCATGATGCAGCTGGTGCGCCGTACGGGCCGCGCCTTCATGCCTTGGTTCATTGCCATCGTCGTTTTCATGCCCATCGGCACCGCCGTGCTGCTCGCCTTGCTGCTGGGCGAGGCCGAGCCGTCTGAAAGTTGACAAAACAGGGGTTGCACACGCATTGCCTGCCCACGGCGAAAGGGGCACAGTCCCTCGAACAACGACAAGGGGACAGCCGTGGATGGACTGAAGAATCTGCGCGTCGGAACGCGCCTGGGATTGGCGTTCTTCGTGTTGC
>NZ_JBFUMO010000741.1:0-2394 GCF_054049355.1 Roseateles sp. P5_E11
AGCCTGAATATGATGCAATTTCAACAAATGAAGTTTCGGCTCTTCGTTCGCACTACGTAAGGCAGGGCGTTGGCGTAACGCCTAGAGCCTGAATATGATGCAATTTCAACAAATGAAGTTTCGGCTCTTCGTTCGCACTACGTAAGGCAGGGCGTTGGCGTAACGCCTAGGCAATTGCAAGACGAAGCCGGCTCGATTGCCGAAAAGACAATTCTTTGCCGCCAATGGTTTGGAAAGTTTGTTCCAATCATTCGCTATCCGTCGGTGGCCGACGTGGAAGATGCACTCGGCGAAGAGTGGCGCCGGGCCGCACTTGAAGTTTCATCGAAAGAACAGAGGATGTTCGAAGAAACATTCGTTCAGGTCTTTCGAATTGTTTCTGGGCTTGAAAACATACCGACCACGGAAACCAACGAAGACATCATTTCTTCCATTTCAAGTCTGTTAATGGATCAGGAAACGCAGGCATCAAACAGCGAATCTCGTGCAGTGTTCGATAAGCTGTTGATGTCTGCGCGATCGTTGAGTTCCAGTGCTACTCCAACGCGCGGCGTCGATAGCTCCCTGCTTGGACTATACCGTCAGTTGTTGGAGACCCGAAATTCTGAACGGCGCGTGGCTTTTCAAAAGAGTCGAGATTTTGAGCAATCAATTAATCGATTTCTCGACAACAAGACGTTAAAGATTGGCAACGTCGCGTCTCGTAGCCGGCTTAGGCAGCAAGTGTCTGTAAATACTATGGCAGGCCCAGCTTACGGCCTGTCCGCACTTTCATCTGGGGAGCGTCAAATTCTTACCATGCTCTATTCTGCGAGTCGAACTCGGTTCGCATCCGGAGCATTTCTGATTGACGAACCCGAATTGTCGCTCCATATCGACTGGCAGCGGATAATTCTGCAAGAGCTACGAAATCAATCGCCTGAGCGACAAATCATTGCTTGCACGCATTCGCCGGAGGTTGGCGCTGATCATTTTCTAGAAAACCAAGACTTCGAACCTGAGCATAGTCCGAGAGGTCAAGATAGCTTGTTTACAGATGAGGAGCTGTGAACATCATGGGACGTAATTACTCCATTAATGGCTATCTCAACGCTGCCTTGCGCCGAAGCGGCAGGACGCTTCTCGTAGAGGGTCCAGGCGATAAGTCACTACTTCACCGACTAATTGCGGAGCGTCTCCCCTCATTTAATTCATTAGCTGTCATCGACCACGCGGGGATGATCGAAGATCCCTCGCTCGCAGGAACCGGTAACAAGTTGCGTGTGATCAGTGTTCGCAGTTCTTCCGAGGCGCTTGCTCTGCAGAACGCAAAAATTGCGACGAAACTGGGGACGTTAACTGATAGGGAATGGGATGGTTTGGCGCTTGCGGATTTCTCTCCGCAACCTGAATGGCACCCTCCGGCGCAGCTGGACCGCCATTTCACGACGCTGGGGCATTCAATAGAGAATTATAATTTTGACGCGGAATGTGTAAAGGAATATATCAAATATTTTTTTGCTGAACATGCTACGCAGCAGACTTTCAATGCGTTGGATTTAAATATTCCGGCGGTTCTTGTCGTTGCATCCGTCCTTTCAATAAAGCTAAGAGATGAGGCGCAGCTGTCGCGTAGTGCTGGCCTAATTGACGTGGTGCATCTGCGGCAGGAGAACGGACGAATATATCTAAATGATTCGTTCGCGTCGGCATGCGCGGGTCGTGGTATGGGGTGCGCCGGAACAATAGTGGCAGAGGTCAATCAGGGGGTAGATGCGGCGTGGGTTTCTCTTCATTCAAAACACGCTACGAAATGGTTGCCACATGGCCATGTGGGCAATGATCTGCTCTGGGTCGGTGCGGCTTTCATCGCGAAAGAAAGCGGCTTTCCCAATGAATTTGTTGCGGATTTGGCTAAGGGCGGGAAGCGACAGCGGGAGCTCTTTCAAGCTCAGTGGCTATCTAAGGAGCCTGCTGCAAAACGCGAGCCTTTGGATGCGACGCTTGACTGGTTGAACCAAGCGGCATGAGTTGTGGCGGAACATGCAATTTCGCCTCCCGGCCACATGCGCTTGCGCTTCCACTGCTCAAGAGTTCTGGCCGGACGCGCTACCTAGCGTCGCCCCCGCTCTTCTCGCCCGACTGGCATCGCCSGGATCGCTTGCTCGGAGCTTTGCCATGCTGGAGGTAGCGGTCTCCCGAACCCTGTCCGTCGAGACAGACGCTGCTCCAGGCCACCTCAGCGCCGCCAGCGGTTTGGTTCAGGTGGGCCAGCGGCTGTYTGTCGTTGCCGATGACGAGTACACGCTGGCCGTGTTTGACCTCGCGGGCGAGGGCGCCGGCCGGCTGCATCGGCTCTTCAGCGGCGAACTGCCTGACAAGCCCAAGGCCCGCAAGGCCGCCAAGCCCGACTGG
>NZ_JBFUMO010000742.1:0-2381 GCF_054049355.1 Roseateles sp. P5_E11
GCGATGACTTCAGCATAGAAGCGCGCGCTAGCCTTGGGGGTGCGCTGCTGTGTCTGAAAGTCCACATGCACGAGGCCGAAGCGCTTGGCAAAGCCGAGCGCCCATTCGAGGTTGTCGAACAGCGACCAGGCGCAGTAGCCGCGCACGTCGGCGCCCCTTTGAATAGCGTCCTGCACGGCGGCGATATGGGTGCGCAGATAGTGCACGCGCAGCGGATCGTCAACGCGGCCGTCAATGGCCACCGGCGGGTCGTAGAAGGCGGCGCCGTTCTCGGTCACATACAGCGGCAGGCCGCCGTAGCGCTCGTGCATCCACACGAGGGTGTCGGCCAGGCTCTGTGGGTGCAGCTCCCAGCCGGTCTCGGTGTAGATGCCGCCGGGCTGGCGCTGCGGCACCGCCGGCACCGGCCAGGCCTTGGGATCAAAGCGCACGACGGCGCGGGTGTAGTAGTTCAGGCCGAGGAAGTCGACGGGGACTTTGAGTGCCTCGACCTCGGCGGCCGGCCAGTCGGGCCAGGCTTCACCAAAGACCTCGCGCAACTCGGCAGGGTAGCTGCCGAGCAGGGCCGGGTCGAGGTATTGCCGATTCATGTAGGCGTCGGCGAGCCCGGCGGCGTGGCGGTCGTACTCGCTGGCGTCGGCCGGCAGCTGCTTGGGCTCGATGTTGACGACCAGGCCGATCCTGTTCTTTCCGGTCGCGCGGTAGGCCTGCACGCCCTTGGCGTGTGACTGCATCAGCCGGTGGGCGACGATGGCCGCCTCGAAGGCGCTCTTGTGACCGGGCGCCAGCGCACCATGCATGAAGCCGCCGTCGGCGACGACCCAGGGTTCGTTCAGCGTGACCCACATCGGCACGCGGTCGTCCAGCGCCTTGAAGCAGACCTGCGCGTAGTCGGCGAACCAATCGGGCATGTCGGGGTTGAGCCAGCCGCCACGGTCGTCCAGCGCCGCGGGCAGGTCCCAGTGGTGCAGCGTCACCATCGGCTGGATGCCAGCGGCCAGCAGTTCGTCGACCAGGCGTTCGTAAAAATCCAGGCCGGCCGCGTTCACGGCGCCACGGCCTTCGGGCAGCACGCGATTCCAGGCAATGCTGAAGCGATAGGCCGTGAGGCCGAGCTCGCGCATCAGCGCGACGTCGTCCTTCATGCGGCGGTAGTGGTCGCAGGCAATGTCGCCGGTATCGCCGCCGAGCACGCGGCCCGGCGTGCGCACGAAACGATGCCAGTTGCTGACGCCGGCGCCATCGGCCAGCGGCGAGCCTTCGATCTGATAGGCGGAAGTCGCACAGCCCCAGAGGAAGCCGGGCGGGAACGGTTGTCTCATCCGTGTGCCAACTCCGCTTGCGCGGGTCGGTCGTTGTGTCGTCATGTAAACGTTTACATGCATTCTTTCCGTGATTACTTGACGAGTCAACAGCGTGTTTACCCCGGAGCGTCGCGCTCGCACCTCAGACTCCGCCGCTTCGCCCGCCACCAGAAGCAGAGGCAAGGGATGGATCAAGCACAGATCGACGCCACGCTGGCCCAAGCCAGGGCCTATGCCGATGCCGGCAGCGCCGAGGCCGCGCTGGATGCAGCGCGCCGCGCCCACCACGCCGCGCTTGAACGGGGAAGCGTGGCCGCCCAGGCGGAAGCCACGCACTGCATTGCCAGCGTCGAGCTGCGCCTGCTGGGTCATTTCGCTGCGGCGCTGGAATCCGCACGCCAGGCGGCATTCCAGTTCCAGCAGGCCGAGATGCCCGAGGGCGAATGCCGCGCACTCGCCACCCAAGCCATGGCCGCTGCACGCCTGGGCTACTACGAAACCTCGGTCGATTGCGCCCTGCTGGCGGTCAAGCTGTGTGCCGGCACGTCGGGCGACGGAGCCAGCGTAGAGCAGGTCGTGGCCCACCACGCACTGGGTGTCGCCATGTTCATCGGCCGCTCCTACGCCGAGGCCAGCGAGGCTTCACAGCGCGCCATCGAGTTGGCCTACCAGTGCGATCCCCCGGTTGACACCTATGTGCTGCATGCCGACCTGGGGTCCACCGAGGTCATGCGCACGCTCAGCGCACGCAGCGCCACCACGGCAGGCACGACCAGCCTGGAACTGCTGCGCGAACACCTGCGCCGTTGCGACGAACTGCTGCACGATGCAGCGCCATTGGCCAGCATCGGCATTGGCAGCCGCAGCAGCAGCGCCCTCACCCATGCCTTCAACAAGGCCATGCTGCTGATCTGGCAGGCCGACCTTGTGGGTGCCGCGGCGCAGGTGCGCCGGCTGCGCGAGGCGGTGGAATCTTCCCGCCGGCCCTGGCTGCAAGCCCTCGTGCTTTGGGCCGGGTCCGAACTGGCCTTGGCCGAAGATGACCTGCCGTTGGCCCGCAATCACGCCGAGCAGATG
>NZ_JBFUMO010000743.1:0-2378 GCF_054049355.1 Roseateles sp. P5_E11
GATTGATACCTTGACGACGAAAGCCACCGCCCCCTGCCCCGCCGGTTTGACGCCGAGCCCGGGTTGGCCGCGGTGGCTGCCGCATTTCTGAATTGACCGCGCAAATACGAAGGACCTGCATGACCGCCAAGAAGACCGCGCCCAAGGCCAGCCCCGCTCCTGCCGAAGAACTCAAGAAGAAGACGGCCGTGAAGGCCGCAGCCGAGGCGCCCGCCAAGACCGCAAAGGCGGCTGCGGCGAAGCCGGCCGCGAAGACGGCCAAGGCCGCCGTGGCCGAAGAGGACAAGCCCAAGCGCGGCCGCAAGCCCAAGGCGGCCACCGAGACCAAGAAGGCCGGCGGCAAGAAGGAAGCCGAGGAAGAAGAGGACTTCTCCGACATCGATGCCGAGATCGAGGGCGAAGAGCCGGAAGCCGAAGAGACGGTCGCGGTCGAAGAGGAAACGGTCAAGGCCAAGCCCCTGCGCATGAAGGTCAGCCGCGCCAAGGAGCGCGCGCTGATGCGTGAATTCGGCCTGGAAGAGACCGCGCTGACGGAAGAAGAAGCCGTCAAACGCCGCTCCGAGCTGAAGACCCTCATCAAGATGGGCAAGACGCGTGGTTTCCTGACGCACCAGGAAATCAACGATCACTTGCCCGAGAAGCTGGTCAGCGAGGAAATCCTCGAGGCCATCATCTCCATGCTCAACGACATGGGCATCGCGGTCTACGAGCAGGCGCCCGACGCCGCCACGCTGCTGATCCAGGGCAACACCACGGCCACGTCGACCGAAGAAGAGGCCGAAGAAGCCGCCGAAGCTGCGCTGTCGACGGTGGACTCCGAGTTCGGCCGCACGACCGACCCGGTGCGCATGTATATGCGCGAAATGGGCACGGTCGAACTGCTGACCCGTGAAGGCGAAATCGAGATCGCCAAGCGCATCGAAGGCGGCCTGCAGGCCATGATGCTGGCGATCTCGGCCTCGCCGACGACCATCGCCCACATCCTCGAGTTCGCCACCAAGATCCGCGCTGGCGAGATGCAGATCTCGGACGTCGTCGACGGCTTCGTGGCGGAAGACGAGGCCGACGACTACGTGGCCGAGGAAGACTTCGACGAGTTCGACGAGGAAGACGATGACGACGGCAACGGCGGCTCCAAGGCGCTGACCAAGAAGCTCGAAGAGCTGAAGAACGCCGCCCTGGTCAAGCTCGACTCGATGTCCGCTGCCTTCGACAAGATGCGCAAGGCGTTCGAGAAGGACGGCTACAAGTCGATCCCGTACAACAAGGCCCAGCAGGCCATCAGCCAGGAGCTGATGACCATCCGCTTCACGGTCAAGACGATCGAGAAGCTGTGCGACATCCTGCGCAGCCAGGTCGACGACGTGCGCCGCTATGAACGCGAGCTGCGCAAGATCGTGGTGGACAAGTGCGGCATGCCGCAAGAGCACTTCATCAAGACCTTCCCGCCCAACGCACTGAACCTGAAGTGGGCCGAGAAGGAAGTCGCCGCCGGCAAGCCGTACAGCATCATCCTGAGCCGCAACCTGCCGCCGGTGCAGGAACTGCAGCAGAAGTTGACGGACATCCAGGCCAAGGCCGTGGTTCCGCTGGACGACCTCAAGGACATCAACAAGAAGATGAACGAGGGCGAGAAGGCCTCTCGTGACGCGAAGAAGGAAATGATCGAGGCCAATCTGCGCCTCGTGATCTCCATCGCCAAGAAGTACACCAACCGCGGCCTGCAGTTTCTGGACCTGATCCAGGAAGGCAATATCGGCCTGATGAAGGCGGTGGACAAGTTCGAATACCGCCGCGGCTACAAGTTCTCGACGTACGCGACGTGGTGGATCCGCCAGGCCATCACGAGGAGCATTGCCGACCAGGCCCGCACCATCCGCATCCCGGTTCACATGATCGAGACGATCAACAAGATGAACCGCATCTCGCGCCAGCACTTGCAGGAGTTCGGCTACGAGCCGGACGCCCCGACGCTGGCCGAGAAGATGGAGATCCCGGAAGACAAGATCCGCAAGATCATGAAGATCGCCAAGGAGCCGATCTCCATGGAAACGCCGATCGGCGACGACGACGACAGCCACCTGGGCGATTTCATCGAGGACACCAACAACACGGCGCCCATCGAAGCGGCCATGCAGGCCGGCCTGCGCGACGTGGTGAAGGACATCCTCGACTCGCTGACGCCGCGCGAAGCCAAGGTGCTGCGCATGCGCTTCGGCATCGAGATGCAGAGCGACCACACGCTGGAAGAAGTCGGCAAGCAGTTCGACGTGACGCGTGAGCGCATCCGCCAGATCGAGGCCAAGGCGATTCGCAARCTGAAGCACCCGAGCCGCAGCGACAAGTTGCGTACCTACCTCGACAACCTCTAATCGCTG
>NZ_JBFUMO010000744.1:0-2372 GCF_054049355.1 Roseateles sp. P5_E11
GTGTAGGGCGAAGGCATCATCACGGTGCGCACCTTGTCGGCACCCAACGCATCCACAGCGATGGCCAGCACCAGGGCCGAGTCAATGCCCCCCGACAAGCCGATCAGCGCGCCCGGGAAGCCGTTCTTGCCGAGGTAGTCGCGCACGCCGGTCACCAGGGCCTGCCAGACCTGGGCCTCGTACTCCGGCACCGGAATGATGTCGCCACACAGCCGGCCGCCGTCCAGCTCGATGATGGCCAGCGCCTCCTCGAACATCGGCGCACGGGCCGCCACGCTGCCATCGGCCTGCACCGCAAAGGACGCGCCGTCGAAGACCATCTCGTCCTGCCCGCCCACCAGATGGGCATAGAGCAGCGGCAGGCCCACGGCACGGGCGCGCTCGGCCATGTGGGCCTCGCGCTCCTCGACCTTGCCGATGTGGAAGGGCGAGGCGTTGATGACGCAGAGCAGCTCCGCACCTGCGGCCTTGGCGGCCGCGGCGGGTTCCTCGAACCAGGCGTCCTCGCAGATCAGCAGGCCCACGCGGTGGCCCCTGACGTCGACGACGACAGCGCCAAGCCCGGCATCTCTGCCGGAGTAGAAATAACGCCGCTCGTCGAAGACCTGGTAGTTGGGCAGCTCGCGCTTGGCATAGCTGGCGACGACCTGGCCGCCCGCGAGCACCGAGGCGACGTTCAGGCAGGGTGGCAGAGACCAGCTGCGCTCCCGCACCGCCCCGCCCTCGCGCTCGCGCGGGTGGCCAACCACGACATGTAGCCCTTCGCAGCCCGCCAGCTCAGCTGCGATGCGCTGCAACTGCTCGTCGCAGGCCTCAAGAAAGGCCGGGCGCAGCAGCAGGTCCTCGGGCGGATAACCGCACAGCGCCAGCTCCGGCGTGACGAGCAGATCAACCCCAGCCGTGTGCGCCGCGCGCGCTTGGGCAATGATGCGGTCCGCGTTGCCCACCAGATCGCCGACGACGACATTGATCTGGGCCAGGGCAATCTTCAAGGGCGAGGGCATGGGCGACAGCGATTCAGAACACGAGAGCAGCATTGTCATTCGGGTCGACGCTTCGCCCGAGGCCTTGCCGCAAGACCATTGGGACGCCCTGCTTTCTGCCCAGGCGCGGCCGACGCCCTTCATGCGCCTGGCCTATCTGCGCGCCCTGCACGCCAGCGGCAGTGCCGTCGCCGGCACGGGCTGGCGGCCGCAGTTCGTCTCGCTGTGGCGGGGCGAGGAGCTGCTGGCARCCTGCCCGGCCTATCTGAAGACCCACAGCTATGGCGAATACGTCTTCGACTGGGCCTGGGCCGACGCCTACCAGCGCCATGGGCTGAGCTACTACCCCAAGCTGCTCGTGGCCGTGCCCTTCACGCCCGTTCCCGGCAGTCGCTTGCTGGCCGTCGACGACGAGGCACGGGTGCTGCTGGCCCAGGCGCTGCGGGCGCTGGCCAAGGAGACCGAGGCCTCGTCGCTGCATGTGTTGTTTGGAGACGAGGCCGATCAGGCGGCACTGGCCGAAGCTGGCTGCACGGCCCGTGCCGGCGTGCAGTTCCACTGGACGTCGGAGGGCGATGCGGACTTCACGGCCTTCCTGGCGCGCCTGCAGCGCGACAAGCGCAAGAAGATCCAGCAGGAGCAGCGCCGAGTGCGCGAGGCCGGCGTCGTTTTCGAGGCGAACGTCGGCAATGCCATCAGCGCCGAAGACTGGGACTTCTTCTACCGCTGCTACCAGCAGACCTACCGCGAGCACCACAGCAAGCCCTATCTGAGCCGCGACTTCTTCGCCCGCATGGCCAGCGAGATGCCGGAGCACTGGCTGATGTTCACCGCCCGCCGCGGGGATGAGCGCGTCGCCACATCGCTGATCGCGCTGGACCCCGAGCGCCGCAGCGCCTTCGGCCGCTACTGGGGCGCCGTCGAGCACATCCCCAACCTGCACTTCGACGCCTGCTACTACCAGCCGTTGGCCTGGTGCATCGCCAATGGCTACCAGCGCTTCGAGGGCGGCGCGCAGGGTGAGCACAAGATGGCGCGCGGGCTGTTGCCCACGCCCACGGCGTCCAGCCACTGGCTGGCCCACCCGTCCTTCGCCGATGCCATCAATGACTTTCTGGCTCGCGAGGGCGAGGCGATGGCGGGCTATATCGACGAGCTGGGCGAGCACCAACCGTTCAAGTCAGTGCCTTGAACCCGGCCATGGCCGATCTCAGGGTCGAGCCAGATTGCCCAGCCGGCGCCTGGCCACCCGCCCCACCACCAGCAGGCCCGCCAGCAGCATCGCGTAGCTCTCGGGCTCGGGCACGGCGGCCGTGAAGTTCAGGTTCAGCGCATTGTCGGTGGCCGCCACCGACCAGTGGCCGCCCATCAGCGAATTGGTGAAACCGC
>NZ_JBFUMO010000745.1:0-2369 GCF_054049355.1 Roseateles sp. P5_E11
GGCAAGCACATCGCCAGATGCGGGCCGGCTCGGGGGCGGCCCAGCGCTCGGCCCACAAAAAGGCCGCCCTGTGGCGGCCTTCTGCTTGCTGGAGCCTGATTTACTTCTTCGGCGGCATCAGCACGCGGTCGACCACGTGGGCCACGCCATTGGTCGCGACGATGTCGGCCTGCTGCACGACGGCATCGTCCACCGTGACGAAGCTGCCAGCCTTGGCCAGGGCCAGCGTGGCGCCTTGGTGGGTCTTGGCGGTGCCCGGCTTCACATCGGCGGCCGCAACACGGCCATCGATGACGTGATAGCCCAGCACTGCCTTGAGCTGGGCCGGGTCAGCGGCCAGCGCTTCCATCGTCTTGGCCGGCACGGCCTTGAAGGCGTCGTCGCTGGGCGCGAAGACGGTCAGCGGACCGGCGGCACGCAGTTCGTCGGCGAGGCCGGCTTGGGCTACCAGGCGGTTGAAGGTGCTGAGCTGCGGGTCGCGGGCCAGCGTCTCGGCCAGCGGCGCCGGCGCGGGGGTGGTAGCGCAGGCGACCAGCCATGCGCTGGCGGTCAACGCGATCAGGGATGTGCGACGGGTCATTTCGGAAGCTCCGGTGTGGTCGGGAAACRATAGGCCGGCACTCTAGAAGCGCCATATGACGCTCGCGTGAATCGAAAATGACAGTGTCACAAAGCGGTTCAGGCGGCTTCCCAGCCGCGCTTTGACGCGCTCCAATGGCCGGATCGATGACTGGGCAGTCACTCAATCGTCACATTCGATCCCTAGGATGCCGGTCATCGTCAAACCCGCCCTGCGGAAGGTGTCTCAGATGAAATTTGTCCAGGTCAGCAAGTCGCTCGCGATCGTCGTGAGTTTGTTCGGTGCCCAGGCGGCCCTTGCCCAGGACGTGACCGGCGCCGGCGCCACCTTTCCGGCGCCCATCTATGCCAAGTGGGCCGATGCCTACAACAAGGCCAGCGGCGCCCGCATCAACTACCAGTCGGTCGGTTCGGGTGCCGGCATCCGCCAGATCAAGGCCAAGACGGTCGACTTCGGCGCTTCCGACATGCCGCTGAAGGACGAGGAACTGGCCAAGGACGGCCTGCTGCAATTCCCCATGGTCATTGGTGGCGTCGTTCCCGTCGTCAACATCAAGGGCATCGCCCCGGGCCAGATCAAGCTGACCGGCGCCGTGCTGGCTGACATCTACCTCGGCAAAATCACCAAGTGGAACGACGCGGCCTTGACCGCGCTGAACCCAGGTGTCGCCTTGCCGGACGCCACCATCGCCCCCGTGGCGCGCGCCGACGGTTCGGGCACGACCTTCATCTTCACCAACTACCTGTCCAAGGTCAGCGAGGACTGGAAGAGCAAGGTCGGCGAAGGCACGACGGTCAAATGGCTGGCCGGTACGGCCGGCAAGGGCAACGAGGGCGTCGCCGCCTTCGTGCAGCGCCTGCCCAACTCCATCGGCTACGTCGAGTACGCCTATGTGAAGCAGAACAAGATGACCTACGTCCAGCTGAAGAACAAGGACGGCCAGTGGGTCAACCCGAGCGACGACGCCTTCAAGGCCGCCGCGGCCGGCGCCGACTGGAACAAGACCTTCTATCAGATCACGACCGACCAACCGGGCAAGACTGCCTGGCCGCTGACCAACCCGACCTACATCCTGATGTTCAAGTCGCAGGACAAGGCGGCGCAGGCCGGTGCCGCGCTGAAGTTCTTCGAATGGGCCTACGGCAACGGCGACAAGATGGCCGACGACCTCGACTACGTGCCGCTGCCTGCCGCCGTAAAGGATCTGGTGCGCAAGCAGTGGGGCGAGATCAAGGACACGTCCGGCAAGGCGGTGGCCTACAAGTGATGCCCGGGCGCTGAACCTGGCCCGGCCTCGCCGGGCTTCGTTACATCAGGCGCCTTTTCTCTCTCAGACCCCAGGAGGTTCCTTGGCAGCCATCCTTCCAGCCGGCAACGCAGGCGCTGATCGAAGCGAACGTCGCTCGCATACTTCACCGATGGAACCCAAACCCCAGCGCCGCCGCGTCGCCCCCTGGGCTGACGCGCTGTTCGCGGCCCTGTCGCAGGGTGCAGCGTGGCTGACGCTGCTGTTGATGGTCGGCATCATCGGCTCCCTCATCATCGGTGCCACGCCGGCGCTCAAGGCCTTCGGCCTYGGCTTCCTGACCAGCGCGGAATGGGACCCGGTGCAGGAGAAGTTCGGCGGCCTGGTCATGATCTACGGCACGCTGGCGAGCTCCTTCATCGCGTTGGTGATCGCCGTGCCGGTCAGCTTCGGCATCGCCATCTTCCTGACCGAGCTGTCGCCCAGCTGGTTGAAGCGCCCGCTGGGCATCGCCATCGAGCTGCTGGCTGCCGTGCCCTCCAT
>NZ_JBFUMO010000746.1:0-2365 GCF_054049355.1 Roseateles sp. P5_E11
GCCCAAGGACGCCGCCGACAAGACCCTGGCCCGCCTGGCGCGCCTGGATTCGGCCACCAATGGCGAGTACTCGCAGGACGTCGCCAACGACATCCGCGCCGCCATGCAGCTGCACGCCGGCGTGTTCCGCACGCAGGCGTCGATGGACGAAGGCGTGGCCAAGATCAAGGAAATCGCCAAGCGTGTCGGCAGCATCGGCCTGAAGGACAAGTCCAAGGTCTTCAACACGGCCCGTGTCGAAGCGCTGGAAGTCGAGAACCTCATCGAAGCCGCCCAGGCCACGATGATCTCGGCCGCCGCCCGCCCCGAGAGCCGTGGCGCCCACGCGCACAACGACTACCCGAACCGCGACGACGCGAACTGGATGAAGCACACGCTGTGGTACTCYGAAGGCAACCGCCTGGACTACAAGCCTGTCAATCTCACGCCGCTGACGGTTGAGTCGGTGCCCCCGAAGGTCCGTACCTTCTGACGCCGCGCCGAGCAAGGATCAAGACATCATGAAGCGCACCTTCCAGATCTACCGCTACGACCCCGACAAGGACGCCAAGCCCTACATGCAGACTCTCGAGGTCGAGCTGGATGGCCATGAGCGCATGCTGCTCGACGCCCTGGTCAAGCTGAAGGCCGTCGACCCGACGCTGTCCTTCCGCCGCTCCTGCCGCGAAGGCGTCTGCGGCTCGGACGCGATGAACATCAACGGCAAGAACGGTCTGGCCTGCCTGACCAATATGCTGACGCTGCCGGGCACCATCACGTTGAAGCCGCTGCCGGGCCTGCCCGTCGTGCGCGACCTCATCGTCGACATGACGCAGTTCTTCAAGCAGTACCACTCGATCAAGCCCTATCTCGTCAACGACAACATCCCGCCCGACAAGGAGCGGCTGCAGTCGCCCGTCGAGCGCGAGGAGCTGGACGGCCTGTACGAGTGCATCCTGTGCGCGAGCTGCTCGACGAGCTGCCCGAGCTTCTGGTGGAACCCCGACAAGTTCGTCGGCCCGGCAGGTCTCTTGCAGGCCTACCGCTTCATCGCCGACAGCCGCGACGAAGCCACCGCGGAGCGCCTGGACAACCTCGAAGACCCGTACCGCCTGTTCCGCTGCCACACCATCATGAACTGCGTGGACGTCTGCCCCAAGGGCCTGAACCCCACGAAGGCCATCGGCAAAATCAAGGAATTGATGGTCCGCCGCGCGGTCTGACGATGGCTGAAGCAGTAGAGGCCCTGATCGCTGAAATGATCGACGAACGTGCGCTGTCCAAGCTGCGCTGGCGCTGCCGTCGGGGCCTGCTGGAGAACGACATCTTCATCGAGCGCTTCTTCAACCGTCATCCCGAAGGCATCAGCCTCAGCCATGCCGAAGGCCTGACTGCGCTGATGGACCTGGCCGACAACGACCTTTTGGATCTGTTACTGCGCCGCAAGGAACCCAGTGGTGAAATCGACACCATTGCCGTGCGAGGCGTGCTCGCCGATCTGCGCACCTGACACCAGTTTTTCAAAGCCTCAAAGGACTGCACCATGACCCCGTCCGACGTGAAAGCCACCCTGTCGTTCTCCGACGGCAGCCCCTCGATGGACCTGCCCCTGTACAAGGGCAGCATCGGCCCGGATGTCATCGACATCCGCAAGCTCTACGCGCAGACCGGCAAGTTCACCTACGACCCCGGCTTCCTGTCGACGGCGTCGTGCAACTCGACCATCACCTACATCGACGGCGACAAGGGTGAGCTGCTCTACCGCGGCTACCCCATCGAGCAGCTCGCGGTGAACTGCGACTACCTCGAGACCTGCTACCTGCTGCTTTACGGAGAGCTGCCGAACGCGGCCGAGAAGGCCAACTTCGAAGACCGTGTGATGCACCACACCATGGTCAATGAGCAGATGCAGTTCTTCCTGCGGGGTTTTCGCCGTGACGCCCACCCGATGGCCGTCATGACGGGCCTGGTGGGTGCGATGTCCTCGTTCTATCACGACAGCACCGACATCAATAACCCCGAGCACCGCGAGATCTCGGCCATCCGCCTGATCGCCAAGATGCCCACGCTTGTGGCCATGGCCTACAAGTACACCGTCGGCCAGCCCTACATCTACCCGAAGAACGACCTCAGCTACGCCGGCAACTTCATGCGCATGATGTTTGCCACGCCTTGCGAGGACTACAGCCCCAACCCGGTGCTGGTGCGCGCCATGGACCGCATCTTCACGCTGCATGCCGACCATGAGCAGAACGCGTCGACCTCGACCGTGCGCCTGTGCGGTTCGTCGGGCACCAACCCGTTCGCGGCCATCGCGGCCGGCGTGGCCTGCCTGTGGGGCCCCGCGCACGGCGGCGCCAACGAGGCCTGCCTGAACATGCTGGGC
>NZ_JBFUMO010000747.1:0-2364 GCF_054049355.1 Roseateles sp. P5_E11
GGCGTCGACCAGCCACTGCTGGATGTTGTCGGCCGGTGCCTGAACGGCGACGTCGCGCGTCATGCCCGTGCGAGTGTTCAGCCACAACAGCGCCTGGGTGCGGCGCGAGTAGGAGGTCACCAGCACTTCTTCATTGGGTTCACCGGGCCGTGGCTCGGGCACCAGGCGCAGGCTGTGGCTCCAGTCCAGCAAGCTGTAGTCAGGCTCCCCCTTGTTGATCCCGAAGCGGTTGTCGCGCTCGATGAGCTTTCGCAGCCCGGTGCCGTCCGCGTTCACGGCGAACAGGCCCGGCGGCCGCCAGTTCTCGCCACTCAGGTCCGTGAGGCTGAAGACGAGCCGGTCATCGTTGACCCAATGGACCTGAGTGACATCCTCCTTGCCGAATTGCACGGCTCGCGTCAGCTTGCCACCGGGGGCCAGTTCCAGCACGACGAGGCCGACGCGCTTGGCGCCTTTGGCGGTCGTGATGGCCAGCCGCTTGCCCGAGGGCGACAGCGCGATTTCGCCGATGTCGGCATCGCCAAAGAACACCTCGGCCGGCGGTGGGGCCGCCCGTGCGGCGCTGACGAACAGCAAAAGGCCGGCAACGACGCCGGCCCAGCACTTCAACTTCTCCATATCGCTCCCTGCACTGCTTCGTTGACAGCGGCGCGCAGCATAGGGGAGGGCGTGGCGTCGGCAGCCTGCGTGTGATGGCAATCCTCACCAAGGCGCGGGAGTGCCGGCGCTGCATGACAATGCCCGGCCATGACTGCTGCCCCTCCAGACGACGCGCCCGTCGTCATCATCGGCGCCGGCCTGGCCGGCCTCACCGTGGCCCTGCATCTCGCCGACAGCGTGCCCGTCGTCATCCTCGCCAAGCGGGAGCTGACCGAGGCGGCCACCGCGTGGGCCCAGGGCGGCATCGTTGGCGTGCTGGGCAGCGACGATTCCATCGAAAGCCATGTGCGCGACACCCAGGACGCTGGCGCAGGCCTCGTCGACGAAGCCGCCGCCCGCTTCATCGCCGAGCGCAGCGCCGCGGCCGTGGGCTGGCTGGTGGACCAGGGGGTGCCCTTCACGACCGACGACACCGGCCCGATGGGCCTGCACCTGACGCGTGAGGGCGGGCACGCCGTGCGCCGCATCGCCCACGCGGCCGACGCCACTGGCAAGGCCATCCACGACCAGCTGCTGGAGTTGGCCCGCAAGCACCCCAACATCACGCTGCGCGAGCGCTGGATGGCGCTGGACCTGATCACGTCACGCCATGTGCAGCGAGACGAGCCGCCCCGCGTCTACGGCACCTACGCGCTGGACATCGACACCCAGCGCGTGGAGACGCTGCCAGCACGCGCCGTCGTGCTGGCAACCGGCGGCGCCGGCAAGGTCTACCGCTACACCACCAACCCCGACACGTCGACGGGCGACGGCATCGCCATGGCGTGGCGCGCCGGCTGCCGGGTCGCGAACATGGAATTCATCCAGTTCCACCCGACCTGCCTTTACCACCCGCAGGAGCGCAGCTTCCTCATCACCGAGGCCTTGCGCGGCGAGGGGGCCTACCTGAAGCTGCCTGAACATCTCGGGGGCACCCGCTTCATGGCCGCCCACGACGAGCGCATGGAGCTGGCGCCGCGCGACATCGTCGCCCGCGCCATCGACTTCGAGATGAAAAAGCACGGCCTGGACCATGTGTGGCTGGACGCCACCCACCTGGGAGAAGCCTTCCTCATCGAGCATTTCCCGACCATCCACGCCCGCTGCCTCAAGCTCGGCATCGACATCGCCAGGCAGCCTATTCCCGTCGTGCCGGCTGTGCACTTCACCTGCGGCGGTGCTGTGACCGACCTGCTCGGCCGCTGCGACCTGCCGGGCCTGTATGCCGTGGGCGAAACCGGCTATACCGGCCTGCACGGCGCCAACCGCCTGGCCAGCAACTCGCTGCTGGAATGCGTGGTGCTGGGCCAGACCTGCGCGGCCGACATCCTGTCGCACCCGCTCCCCGACGGGGCTCCCATCCCGGCCTGGGACGAGAGCCAGGTCGAGAACGCCGACGAGCAGGTCGTCATCGCCCACAACTGGGACGAACTGCGCCTGTTGATGTGGAACTACGTCGGCATCGTGCGTACCACCAAGCGCCTGGAGCGCGCGCTGCATCGCATCAAGCTGCTGCGCGGCGAGATTGATGACTACTACGGGAGCTTCCGAGTCACGCGCGACCTGCTGGAGCTGCGCAACCTCGTCGAATGCGCCGAGCTGATCGTGCGCTCGGCCCTGATGCGCCACGAGAGCCGCGGCCTGCACTTCAGCCGCGACTACCCGCGCRCGCTGCCGGTGAGCTTCCCGACGGTGTTGATCAGCAAACGGCGCCGACGCTAGCAC
>NZ_JBFUMO010000748.1:0-2364 GCF_054049355.1 Roseateles sp. P5_E11
GCGGCCGGCAACGTGACCTCAACGTCGGTGGCCAAAGGATCGGAAACGCTGCAATGCCGCAGTCCAATGCGCGTTGTCGTCTACAGGTTGGCTGAGAGCGGGCTTTGCGATGCAAGCGAGGCGTGTCAGCCGCGCCACGGATCGATCTCGACGCTAGCCTGAAGTTCGCAAACCTCCGCGGGGGTAAGTTCGCAGTCGACGGTCTCCCAAAGAGACTTACGAATTGCGGCCAGTCGGCGGTAGACATCTGCTTCAACGATGAACCGTCCCAGCAGCTCGTTCAGTTCTGCTCCCGAGACCGCACTCGACCCAATTCGATCCAGCGACGTCACCAAGAACTCAAGGTCGCGCAGCATCGCGACCGACAAATCATGGCTGAGGGGGATGGGGCGCATCAATCGGCAACACGAAAAAGAATTCGAAGTCTAGAGCTGCTTCCGCTGAATTCGGCCCCCTCTAACCAACGCTCCCGCCCCTACCGCCGCAACACCAACCCCTCCACCGCCTCATCCCCCAGCGCCCTGCCCTCGGCCTCGAGCGCCGCGGTGATGTCCCTGCCCAGCAAGGCCCGGCCGGCGTCCAGCGCGCCATCCAACGCCAGCAGTTCCAGCGAGTCCAGCGCCGTGTCGTTGGCCGTCCAGCGGCTGCGCACATGGCCGGCGAGGCGGCAGGCGGCTTCGATGCGGCCCTGGGCGACCAGCAGCGGCAGGATGCCGAGCCAGGCCACCGTCGTGCCGAAGCGCCGCTGCGCGGCCAGGGACCGCGGCAGCAGGGCCTGCGCCTCGTCCAGACGGCCCAGGCCGACGAGCGCTTCGACGAGGGCGTTCAGCACCCAGGGCAGGCTGCCGTTGCTGCCGCTGCCGTCGGCGTCCAGCACCTCCAACAGTGCGCGGGTGCGTGTGGCGCCTTCCTCGAAGCGGCCCAGGCGCACCAGCGTCAGGCAGATGTTGTTCTCGGCCACCTGCACGCGCTGTGACTGGCCGAGCTCGCGGGCGGCGAGCTGCTCGCGCTCCATGCAGGCGAGCAGTTCGGCAGTGTCGCGGCGCAGGCGGGCCACCACGGCCAGCGCACCGTTCAGGCGCAGCCGCGTCGGGGCCGAGTCGTCGCCCGCGGCCAGTTCGCGCAGCAGCGTGCAGGCCTCGTCCAGCTCGGGCGCGTCCTCGGTAAAGGCGCGCACCCAGTGGGCTGCGGCGATGAGCAGTTCGGCGGGGTTGCCGAGCGGCCGCCAGAGGTCGACGGCCTTGCGCGAGACCGGCACGGCGCGCGGGTCGGTGCGGATGAGCAGCAGGTAGCCGAGCATGGACCACCACAGCGCCTGCACCTGCGGTGGCACCGCCTCGCCGCGGGCCTCCATCGCCGGCTGCAGAGACAGCATCCACTCCGTCACCTCGTGGCGCCAGACGGTGAACACCATCACCCGCGCGGCGCGGGCGCCGATCTGGGCGGCGGTAGCGAGGTCGTGCTCGCGCGCCCACAGGAAGGCCTCGCGGACGTTCTGCATGTCGGCCAGCCACAGCGCCACATCGTCGCTGGGTGCAATCAGCGCCAGCACGGCCACGGCATGCCGGCGGCGTGCGGAATGGCCGTCGGCGTCGCCGAGCCGGGCCAGCGCATGGGCTCGCATCGTCTCCAGCAGGCGGTAGCGCGGCGGGTCTTCGCTGGCGACGCCGACGAGGGAGCGCTCCACCAGCGTGGCCAGGCCGTCGACGACATCCCAGCGGCTGGTGTGCTCGTCGCTGCTGAGCGTGACGGCCAGGTCCAGCGTGAAGCCGCCGGCGAACACGCCCAGCGCGCGATAGAGGCGCTGTTCGGCCGGCTCCAGCAGGCCGTGGCTCCAGTCCAGCGCGTCGAGCAGGTTGCGGTGGCGGGCCGACGAATCGCGCCGGCCGCGGGACAGCAGCGCGAAGCGCTCGGCCAGTGCATCGTGCACGGCCTGCAGGCCCATCAGCGGCACGCGCGCGGCGGCCAGCTCCAGCGCCAGCGGCAGGCCGTCGAGCTGACGGCACAGCGCGGCGAGCAGCGGGAGCGACCTGGCCGACACGTCGAAGCGCGCGTCCACCGCGCGGATGCGGGCCACCAGCAGCGCCAACGCACCCTCGCGGGCGTCGGGGCCGTCGACGCCCTCGGCCACGGGCAGCGGCTCCAGGCGCAGCAGGCGTTCGCCGGCCACGCCCAGCGGCAGCTGGCTGGTGACGAGCAGGCGCAGCCGGGGCAGCGTGGCCAGGTGCGCGGCCCACTCAGCGCAGGCCGTGGCGAGGTGCTCGGCGTTGTCCAGCACCAGCAGCAGGTCGTCGTCGGCCGGGATCAGGCTGAGCAGTTGGGGCAGCGCCTCGCCCGGGCTCAACTGGCCGCCGAAGGCACGGG
>NZ_JBFUMO010000749.1:0-2352 GCF_054049355.1 Roseateles sp. P5_E11
GGCCGAGGGCGCGCCGCTGGCCCGCATCCAGGCCGCCGAGAAGCAGCGCGCCGCGCTGCCGCGCACAGCCCCCGAGGCCGAGGAGCGCTGGCGGCGCGAGCAGGCGGGCGAGGCTCAGCTCGCCCAGCCGCTGTCCGGCCTCGTGCCCCATATGCAGCCCTTTGCAGGCAACCCCGACGGCAGCCCGCCCGAGCGCGAGCAGGCCAGCGCGGCCCGCCGCAACTTCATCGCGCTGGCCTTTTGCCTGATGGTCGGCACGGCCGGCCTGCCTCATCTGCTGACGCGCTACTACACGACCAGCTCCGTCGCCGCGGCGCGCCAGTCGGTGGCCTGGTCCCTGGTCTTCATCTGCCTGCTCTATCTGACGGCGCCGGCCCTGGCCGTCATGGTCAAGACCGAGGTCTTCAACAGCTTGGTGGGCACGTCCTTCGACCAACTGCCTGCCTGGATACGCCAATGGCAGCGCGTCGACCCGACCCTGCTGTCGGCCGTGGACCTGAACGGTGATGGCCGCCTGCAACTGGGCGAACTGCGCCTGCACCCCGATCTCGTCATGCTGGTCATGCCAGAGCTGGGCGGCCTGCCCTATGTCATCTCGGGCATGGTGGCGGCCGGTGGGCTGGCGGCTGCGTTGTCCACCGCAGACGGCCTGCTGCTGGCCATCTCCAGCGCGCTGTCCCACGACCTTTACTACAAGGCCATCAACCCCGAGGCCTCGCGCACGCGGCGGGTCACGCTGTCCAAGGCCTTGTTGCTGGCGGCAGCGCTGGCGGCGGCGGCGGTGGCATCCAGCCGGCCGGCGGACATCCTGGCCGTCGTCACGGCCGCTTTCTCCATCGCCGGCTCGACCTTTTTCCCGGCCCTGGTCGCCGGCGTGTTCTGGCGCCGCGCCAACCGCGCCGGCGCCCTGGCGGGCATGTTGACCGGCCTCGTCGTCTGCCTGATCTATCTCGTCATCGCCCACCCCGGCGCGCGGGCTCTGATCGGCCTGCCCGGCCCGGCGACATTGATCTGGGGCATCCAGCCGGCCTCGGCCGGCCTCTTCGGCGTGYCCGCCGGTGCGCTGGTCCTGGCCCTCGTCAGCCTGCTGACAGCCGCGCCCAGCCAGCGCGATCGTGATTTCGTCGACAAGCTGCGCAGTCGGCCGGTGGCCTGATCAACGAGAGTGAAGGGGCGGCGATTTGGTCATTCACCCCTTCCGGGCTAGAATCCTTGGTTCCCCCTTGCCGTACCGCGTGTAGACGCCGTGGCGCGGCTTCCTCAGACCGGCAACCCCGTCGGGCTGGAATCCACAAGGAGTAAATATGCGTCACTACGAAATCGTTCTGCTGATCCATCCGGATCAAAGCGAACAAGTTCCGGCCATGCTGGAGCGCTACAAGGGCCTGATCACCACCGGTGGTGGTGTCGTGCACCGAGTTGAGGACTGGGGCCGTCGCCAGATGGCTTACCTGATCCAGAAGCTCGCCAAGGCCCATTACCTGTGCCTGAACATCGAGTGCAGCAAGGAAGTCCTGGCTGAGCTCGAGACTGGCTTCCGCTTCAACGACGCCGTGTTGCGCCACCTCACCGTGGTTCAGGACAAGGCCATCGCGACCCCCTCGGTCATGATGAAGGCCGTCGAGCGCGAAGAAGCCCGCAAGGCGCCGCAACCGCAAGAAGCGGCCTGAGCACAGGTCATCGCTAAAGAACCAGGTTTTTCGAGCAGCGTGCCCCTGGCGTGAACCAGCTTCACCTCCAGGCGCAGATCCAGCAACTCGGACAAGTTCGCTACACACCCGCCGGGCTGATGGCCCTGGACGCAAGCCTCAAGGCCGAGTCCGAAGTCATCGAAGCCGGCAAGCCGCGCAAGATCTCGCTGGAGATCAAAGCGGTTGCGGTGGGCGAGGTGGCCAAGCAGTTGCAGGCGCTGGGAGTCGGTGGCATCGCGGTCTTCCGCGGTTTCCTGACCCACCAGCGCAACGGCCGGGGCTTCATCGCCCACGTCACCGTGATCGAACCCGCTGCTTCCTAGAACCCGGAATTGATTGAATCCGGATAGATTTAACAGAGGTCCTCTATGCCCCCGCCACGTGGTAAAGGTCGCTTCTCCAAAGACAAGAAGCCCAAGCGCAACCAACAATCGTTGCTGTTCCGTCGCAAGCGTTTCTGCCGCTTCACCGTCGCCGGTGTCGAGCAGATCGACTACAAGGACATCGACACGCTGCGCGATTTCATCTCCGAAAACGGCAAGATCACGCCCGCTCGCCTGACCGGTACGCGCGCCTTCTTCCAGCGTCAGCTGACGGTGTCCATCAAGCGCGCGCGCTTCCTGGCCCTGCTGCCGTACAGCGACCAGCACAAGGTCTAAGG
>NZ_JBFUMO010000750.1:0-2334 GCF_054049355.1 Roseateles sp. P5_E11
GCCCGTACACCGGCGTGGTGTCAAAGGCCGAGGTCAAATCGATCCGCTGCGCTGACGTCGTCGAGTTCAGACGCGCGAAGCCCAAATCTGCCTCCAACTCCGCCGAATAGACACGGATCTTCGATGTGTACGGCTCGCGCATGGCCAGGCTGCGCGTCGAAGGGCTGGTTTTCGGAGTGCGCGTCACCGGGTCGTAGTCGACATAGTCCAGCCCATCGCGATGCAAGTCTTGCGCAACCGCCGACAAGCGCAACTTGAAGTCCTTGCTGGGCTCCAAGAGGCCCACCACCCGGATCCCTTGTGAGTCGCCCTTGTTGACGCCAGCCCCCCCTGCCGGGCCAACGGCCGTGACATAGCCGGGATCCTTGTCCGAAAAGGCAGCAACACGAACTGCCGAGACGCCAGACTGCACAGGCACATTGACGAGTCCACTGACCGTGTGCCCCAGGGAGCCACCATCGGTGGACTGCACCGCCACTCTCGCCCAAGCTTCAAAGGACTTGGTATTGGGCTCGTTGGTCACGTACTTCAATACGCCGCCCATGGCTCCTGCCCCATACAGCGTGCCCTGAGGGCCGCGCAGGAGTTCGATATGGCTGAGGTCCAGAAGAGCCATATCCAAGGCGTTGATGGGGCCGCTCACAAAGGGGCTGTAGGAACCGACCGCGATGTCATCAATGTAGGTGCCGACTGTCGCGATGGTCTGGTCACCTGTCGAAACGCCCCGAACGCTGATCGCCCCCAGGCCTGCCCCGCCCTGCGTCTTCACGTCGACGGCGGGCAAGCCAGCCAGGTAGTCCACAAGGCCCTTGGCACCCGATTGCTCGAGCTCGTCCGCCGACAGCCTGTTGATTTGCAGCGGGACATCTCGAGCCATCTCTTTACGGCGGTTGGCCGTGACGACAACCGCCTGCAGTTGGTTTCTTTCTTTTGCACCGTCACCCGGCTTGTCCTTTTCCAGCACGCCGGCGCTCTGCTCCGCCGGTTCGGCCTGGGCCTGGGCTTGCGCCAATGCCATCACCGGCAGGCAAGTGCCAAAGCAAACCACCGCCGCCGCACGAGCGACCAAGGTGCGCGAGTTGGCGAGGTGTCGTGACGGATCCAGTGGCTTGCTCATGTTGACGTCTCAAAAAGGGGTGGAATTGCCTGCCAAGGTATGGCGTGTGATCCGCAAGATTCCGTGCGGGAGCCAGCGACGGGCGCTGGCGTCATGGCACGCGAACCTCAAGCTTGAAGGTGCCGACACGACAGCTTTGGACCTCGATGAACAGCCCGCCGCTGCCGGCGGTAATCACCGAGACGACCCGCTCGCCGTCGTTGCCGCGAGTCCAAGGCTCGAAGCCGCTGGCGCGGCCGTAGAGGCCACCGCCCCAGCCCTCCAAATGACCGATGTCGATCTGCGGCGCGGTGGGCGACAGGACCTGCGCTCCCTCAGCCTTGACCGTTAGCCGCAGCCGCTCCGCATGAGGGAGTGCCTTCGCCGACGACGGCCCATAGGTCGCGAAGTACCCGTCGTTGCGAATGCGTACCTCAGTGCAAACATGCGTGTCGAACTGGGTCTGGCGGAGCACCTCCAGTGTCAGCTGGGGCAGCAAGGAAGCCACTCTGAGGAAGGCAGCGCTTTGCGCGTCGCAGGTCTGCGCAATTCGTTCGAGGGGCGGATTGATGATCCCGACACTGGGGTCAAAGCCTGCCAACTCCACTTCACCGAACTGCGGATGGTTGAACTTACGCCAGGGCTTGAAGATGCGCCCGGCGTTGTGTTCGCGGTCGAACTTCACCAAGGCGCGCATGTCCTTGCGCGTCAGTTTGATGTAGTTGTCCATGAACGGCTTCTTCGGGGCGATGCCCACCTGCTTGAAGACGTCCCAGAGCTCCACCACATAGGCCAGTGCACCCCGCTGGTGGTAGGCGTAGTCCATCAAATCGCCATGGATGGTTTTGTCGGGCGAATACAGGAACTCATGGAAACCGCTGACCGTCGGATAGCCGGTGTACTCGGCCATCCACGCCTCGACCTGCTCGAATATCGAGAGGTCCAGGGGATCCATCTTCGAGTCGGGCTGATCGCCAAGGGGGCGGATCAGCACGCCGCCGAAGGTGTGAAGACTTAGCCACACCATGATGTTTGCGTGGCGCGYCGCAAACTCCAGCACGGCACGCGTCTCGGGCGCACTCCCGGGATAGGGGCCTGCGCCCGCCTCTTGAGGCTCAGGCACCCAGTGGTGTGGGAAGTTGCGGTTGAAATCTTGGGAGTTGTCTGACAAATAGTGCGGATCCGGAATGTGATGGCCATCGAAGTTCTCGATCTGCCCCTCCGGATACAGCTTGAAG
>NZ_JBFUMO010000751.1:0-2322 GCF_054049355.1 Roseateles sp. P5_E11
CCCCAGGTCGGACCGTGCGCGGGTGAAGCGGCCGGCGAGCTGTAGGGTGACCGCCAAACTTTTCTTGAGGTCGTGAAACGCCGCAATCTTGAGCTCTGGCATGTCAAAGCCTTCCCCCAGCATGTCGACGCAGACCACGATGCGGGACTGGCCTGACATCAACAGTTCACGCGCTGTTTTGCGTTGGGCCGGGGAAACCTTTGTATGCAGCACGACTGGGTTGAACCGGCCAAGCTCCTTGTAGATTTCGTGGACTAGGTCGGCGCGGTCTGTTGAGGAGACGCGCGCCATCGCAACATGCTTCCCGGTGGTGTCGAGGTCAAGCTCGTCAAGGACGTGCTGGGCGATTGCGCGGTCGGCCTTCTTGATGCCGAACACATTCACAGGGCTGAAGCGGATCGGCTTGAAGTACCCCTCTGCCTGCGCCTTCCTTAGTGGATAGACGTAGATGATTCCGTCGATGCGCTGGTCGTCCTCACGGAACGGCGTGGCCGTGAACTGCAGAACCCGCTTGTCTTCGTAGTCTTCTTTGAAGGACTTCCAGGTCCGAGCAGCAGAATGATGCGCCTCGTCCAAGAACAGATGGCTGCAGAGCGAGGCAATTCGCGTCTTGACAGCCGGCGTGAATCGCCCAGCGAGTTGGCTGGTGGTGACGACGACGTTGCACTTCTTGAAGACCGCGTCTACTTCTGCATCGTCGCGCGGCGCAGACGTTAGTACGCCGACGATGGGTCGCTGCGCGGACTTCGCGAGAACCGCGCTCTCTTCCATCTTCAGTACGCCCAGGGTCAGAAATTTATGAGCCACCTGGGAGCGCAGCGCATCTGTGGGAACTAGCACCAGGATGCGCTCACACTGACCAGACACGGCGGTCGCCAACATGGTCTCCGTCTTTCCCGTCCCCGTTGGCATCACGATGGTGGCTACGCTGCTGCTCACAGACCAGTGGGCATGTATTGCATGCAGTGCCCCGACCTGCGGCCGGCGTAGTGCAATTGCGCTTCCCTGGACGTTGTCCTCGTCAACGTAGCTGAAGGCGCCCCGCCAGGACTTTCGCGCCCGTTCGACCCTCTCTTCAGACGAGAGTGCTAACGACGCCGCCGCCGAGGGATGCTGCTTCCAAGTGCCGTCACCGACGTCGATTTGGTCCGAGAGCTCCATGGCAAGCCCTGGCTTCACTACCACGGCGGCGTCCGGAGGAAGGTGGGCCGCTACGGGCGCCTTCGCGAAGACCAAGACTTCTGGACCGCCGTCGTCCGGCTTGAACCGAAGGCAGGGCCCATGTTCCGCGGTGAACTTAACGAATGTCCCCGTGAGCTCGCGCTGTGCGCTGAGCAACTGCCGCACGTAGCCATGCCGAAGCTTCTCGTCAAGACCGATGATGGCTGGAACTGTCAGCTTCAATCTGCGTCCTCCCAAGAGCGCTGCCGTCTACGCGGCTGAGATGCTTCTGCACGGTGAGATTCTGCAGCAGAGCGCGACGCAAGGTCAGCTTCTGGCGATTGCTGCCGTCCAGGTACTGACGCGCGACTGACTTAGATCAGCCTGTTCCTGAGGTCGTGCGAGGTTCCGCTTTGGGCACATTGCTGCCCCTAAGACACCAACCCTCAAGGACAGCAGCCACCCTGTTGCGGTCACCACTTGCCAGCGGAGTTCTGCTGATCGGCAGTCATCGCCAGCACAGATGCTCAGCCAAACCGGGATCCGCGAGCCGGTGCTCAGCGCTTGCCGAGCTGCCGGGCCCATAGATCGACGTAAAGGCCAGGTTGGGCGAGCAGGTCGGCGTGACGGCCTCGCTCCCTGACGTGGCCGCCGTCCATCACGATGATCTCGTCGGCATGCATCACCGTCGATAGCCGATGGGCAATGACGATGGTGGTGCAGCCGGCGGTCACGTCCTGAAGGGTGCGGAGGATGCCGGCCTCGGTGTTGCTATCCAGCATGGAGGTTGGCTCGTCGAGAACGTAGATGGCCGGACGCCGCAGCAACGCACGTGCGATCGCCACGCGCTGGCGTTCGCCGCCGGAAAGTTGCATGCCGCGCTCGCCGACTTGGGTGTCGTATCCATGGGGCATGGCCAGGATCTGTTCGTGCAGCTGTGCGCCGCGAGCGGCCCACTCGATTTCAGCTTGGCTGGTGCCAGGCATGCCGAGTGCGATGTTGTCGGCAATCGTGGCGTGGAGCAGCAGCGACTCCTGAGAGACGAGTCCTATTTGGGCACGCAGTTGAGCGGCCGGCATTTTGTCGATGGGAGTGCCATCGACCAGGATGCGTCCAGAGCTTGGCGTATACAGGCGCATCAGGAGCCGGACGAGCGAGGAC
>NZ_JBFUMO010000752.1:0-2321 GCF_054049355.1 Roseateles sp. P5_E11
CCATAATCATCGGCACACCTGCTGCCCAGCCCATGACCGACCCGTCCCAGCCCCTGCCCTGGCCCCATGGCGATGCCGACTCACCCACTGCGGCAGGCCCGGCCTCCGGTTTTCTCTGGCCCAGCCCGCCCTATGCCGCCTACCCCCAGCCGCAGGTGCAGCGTGGGTCCGAGGCCTGCGAGATCCTGGGGCTGAACAACAGTCGCAGCATGGGCCAGCTGTTGCAACTCGATGCCAGCGACCGCATCGTGCAGATCAATGTGCCGCCAGCGCGCAACAGCATGCCGCTGAAGTTCAGCCAGTYCCGTGCCGTCAAGCTGCTGCGCACGCTGGAGGTGCCGCCGCGCGATGCCGGCGACCTGAATTCCCCGCTCAGCGTCGACCAGCGCCCGCGCACCGAGTTCCGCGTCGTCTTCACTGGCGGCGATGAGCTCAAGGGCGTGACCATCGGCCATCATCACGACAGCCTGGGCCTGTTCCTTTTCCCGCCGCTGGCCGATGACGACGACTCCGTGCGCCGCGTCTTCGTGCCCCGCGAGGTGCTGGCGAATTTCGAGATCGGTGAGCGCCTGGGCGACCTGCTGCTGAAGGACAAACTCGTCACGCCCGAGCAGCTCAACGCCGCCGCTGTCGAGCAGAACGACCTGCGCCAGCGCCGCGTCGGCGACATCCTCGTCAACCAGCAGATCGTCACCGCCGAGCAACTGCTGCAGGCCATCGAGCAGCAGGCCAAGATGCCGATGGTGCGCATCGGCGAGGCGCTGCTGGCGCTGGAGCTGGTCACGCCCGAGCAGCTCGAGGTGGCGCTGGTTCAGCAGCGTGATGACCGCTCCGTGCCGCTGGGCGAGCTGCTGGTGCGCAAGGGCGTCATCAGCCGCGCGCAGCTGCAGTCGGCGCTGGCGCGCAAGATGGGCTACCCGGTGGTCGATGTCGAGAACTTCGCCATCGAGCCTGACGCCGTGCGCAAGCTGCCGCACGCGGTGGCCAAGCGTCTGGAGGTGCTGCCCCTGCTGCTGCGCGATGGCCGCCTTGTCGTGGCTATGGAAGACCCGACGCGGCGCGACGCCCTCGACGAGGTCGAGTTCATCACCCAGCTCAAGGTCGTGCCGACGCTGACCAAGCTCGGCACCCTGCAGTTCGCCATTCCRCTGGCTTTCGACCGCTATGGCGGCGAGCCCCTGCCGCGCGGCAGCGCCGTCGACCCCCTGCCCGACTTCCAGCCCGACTTCACGCTGGACAACTCCAACAAGCTCATCGAGAGCCTGGAGCGCGACAGCAGCGAGCGCAGCGCCAGGGAAGAGGAGTCGCCCATCGAGCAGAGCGACAACTCGCTCGTGCGCCTGATCAACTCGATGATCATCGAGGCGCACAACCAGGGCGTGTCCGACATCCACATCGAGACCTACCCGGGCAAGGAAAAACTCAAGATCCGTTTCCGCCGCGACGGCGTGCTGCAGCCCTATCTGGAGCTGCCCCCCACCTACCGCAACGCGATGATCGCGCGCATCAAGATCATGTGCGACCTCGACATCTCCGAGCGCCGCAAGCCCCAGGACGGCAAGATCAACTTCGCCAAGTACTCGCCCCAGCACCGGCTGGAGCTGCGCGTGGCAACCATCCCGACCAACAACGGCCTGGAAGACGTCGTCATGCGCCTGCTGGCCAGCAGCAAGCCCATGCCGCTGGACCGCATCGGCCTGTCGCCGGCCAACCTCGCCGCTCTGCAGACCGCCGTCGCCCGCCCATATGGCTTGGTGCTCTGCGTCGGCCCGACCGGCTCCGGCAAGACGACGACGCTGCATTCGGCGCTCAGCCACATCAACACGGCCGAGCGCAAGATCTGGRYGGCCGAGGACCCCATCGAAATCACCCAGGCCGGCCTGCGCCAAGTGCAGGTGAACGCCAAGATCGACTGGACCTTCGCCAAGGCCCTGCGCGCCTTCCTGCGCGCCGACCCCGACGTCATCATGGTCGGTGAGATCCGTGACCAGGAAACCGCCGAGATCGCCGTCGAGGCCTCGCTGACCGGCCACTTGGTGCTCTCCACGCTGCACACCAACAGCGCGCCCGAGACCATCACGCGGCTGCTGGACATGGGCATGGACCCCTTCAACTTCGCCGACTCGCTCTTGGCCGTGCTGGCCCAGCGGCTGGTGCGGCGCAGCTGCACCGCCTGCCGCACCAGCGAGCCCATGCTTGAGGCCGAGCTGCAGGAACTGCTGGACGACTATCTGCACGTCTTCCCGGCCGAGGGACGGCCCAGCAAGCTCGCGCTGATGTCGGAATGGATCAAGTCCTACGGCCAGGGCGGCCGGCTGATG
>NZ_JBFUMO010000753.1:0-2321 GCF_054049355.1 Roseateles sp. P5_E11
CTTCAGTGCCAGCGCGCATGTCCAAGGGCTCTACCGCCAGCCACACGGCGTCGACGCGGATCACCGCAGCAGCTCACGCATCCAGGCTGCAAACTCCGCCGAGGCGCTGATCGGCCAAGCGACAACGATCGAGACTGCACCACGCCGCATCTCGACGCGGACATCCGCCGGCGTTGCGCTGGGCGTGGTTGGCACCGTGAGCGGCAATGCGATGAACTCTCTTGTCTTGGCGGGGGCGCAATTGCCCTGTCACGGGCGAGTCGCCGCCACCGGTGCATGACGTTGGCGTTGATGCTGTGAGCCATCGCCACCTTGGCCACCGAGGCCCCAGCCTCGGCGCACTCCGTCAATATCTGCGCCTTCATTGCCACGCCGTAGCGCTTTCGTGTGCGGGCCTTGTCGCTTGTCATCGCATCCACCTAAGTTACGTGGACGCGATCCTTCCTGGCGCTGGTGGGCGATTCAAGATGACTTGGCCGGACGGATACCGCCCGCCGCCGTTGGAGCGTGGCGCACACGCAGGCAGCGGGCGGCCGCGATCTTTATACGTTCTTTACACCGCCTACGGGAAACTGGCTCCATCCCACCCAGTTTCCCGTTCATGAGCCTTGAGACCCAACGCAGCGGCCTGGCCGCACTGACGCTCGGCGCAATCGGTGTCGTCTATGGCGACATCGGCACCAGCCCCCTCTACACGCTCAAGGAAGTATTCCTGCCCGCTACCGGCGTCACGCTGGACACCCACAACCTGGTGGGCGCGGTCTCGGTGATCGTCTGGGCGCTGATGTTCGTCGTCACGCTCAAGTACGTGATCCTGATCCTGCGCGCCGACAACCGCGGTGAAGGCGGCGCACTCGCGTTGACGGCCCTGGCCGCCCATGCCGTGCAGCAGCGGCCCAGGCTGCGCGGCGCGCTGCTGTTGCTGGGCCTGTTCGGGGCGACGCTGTTCTATGGCGACAGCGTCATCACGCCCGCGATCTCGGTGATGGGCGCCATCGAAGGCCTGGAGGTCGTGACGCCGACCTTGAAGCCCTATGTGCTGCCGATCTCGGTGGCCATCCTGGTGGGTCTGTTTCTGGTGCAACGCCATGGCACCGCAGCGGTGGGCAAGGTGTTCGGGCCGGTGATCGTGCTGTGGTTCGCCGTGCTCGGCGCCATCGGCATCGTGCACATCACCCAGCATCCCCAGATCCTGGCTGCACTCAACCCGCTGGAGGCCTGGGCCTTCCTCAGCACGCGGGGATGGCATCTGTTCGCTGCCGTCGGCGCCATCGTGCTGGCATTGACGGGCGCCGAGGCCCTCTACGCCGACATGGGCCATTTCGGCGTGAGGCCGATCCGCCTGGCCTGGACGGGGCTGGTGTTTCCCGCGCTGGCGCTCAACTACCTGGGCCAGGGCGCGCTGCTGATCGGAGACGCCACGGCCATCGAGAACCCGTTCTTCCGCCTCTTCCCCAGCGCCTTGGTGCTGCCCATGGTCGGCCTCGCTGCGATGGCCGCCGTGATCGCCTCGCAGGCCGTGATTTCCGGGGCCTACTCGATGACCAAGCAGGCCATCCTGCTCGGCTTCCTGCCGCGCCTCACCTTGCGCCATACCTCCGCCAGCGAGTCCGGGCAGATCTACGTGCCGGCGGTCAATTGGGCACTGCTGGCCGGCGTCATCGGTGCGGTGCTGATGTTCGGCAGCTCTTCGGCGCTGGCGGGGGCCTACGGCATCGCGGTGACGCTGACGATGCTGATCACGACCGTGCTGACCTTCTTCGTCATTCGCGACGGYTGGAAGCTCCCCGCGCCGCTGGCGATCGGCGCCACGGTGTTCTTCCTGGCCGTGGACATGCTGCTGGTTGCCGGTTGCGCGATCAAGTTCTTCGACGGCGGGTGGTTTCCGCTGGCGCTGGGCCTGATGCTGTTTGTCTTGATGAGCACCTGGGCGCGCGGCCGTCAGCTGCTGATGGCCGGCCTGCGCAGCGAAGGCATCGAACTCCAGCCCTTCATTGAGAGCCTCGCCCTGGGCGAAGCCCATCGTGCACGGCGCACGGCGGTCTATGCAGTCGCCGATCCGAACCTCGTGCCGCAGGCCCTGTTGCACAACCTCAAGCACAACCAGGTCCTGCACGAAACGAACGTCATCCTGAACGTCATGTTCCACGACCGTCCGATGGTCGACGCAGCCGACCGCCTCGAATTGACGTCATTGGCGCCAGGCTTCTGGCGCGTGCTCGTCCACTACGGGTTCATGGAGGAACCCGACGTTCCCCTGGCACTGGCGCTGTGCGAGGCCAAGGGCTTGCGCATCGAGCCCTTCGAGACCAGCTACTTCC
>NZ_JBFUMO010000754.1:0-2321 GCF_054049355.1 Roseateles sp. P5_E11
GCGAGACCTATGACCGCGGCAATGGCGCCACCATCCTGCTCTACCAGCGCACGCGCCGCCGTGTGTTGCTGACACGGCAGTTCCGCTACCCGGCGTTCGTCAATGGCTGGCAGCAGTTGATGGTCGAAGCCGTGGCCGGGCTGCTGGACGAGGCCGATCCGCTCAGTTGCATCCGCGCCGAGGCCGAGCAGGAAGCCGGTGTGCGCCTGCGCGAGCCCCGCGCGCTGTTCGAGACCTATATGAGCCCCGGCTCGGTGACCGAGAAGCTGCATTTCTTTGCGGCCGAGTACGAGGATGGCGACTTGGTTGGCGCGGGTGGCGGCCTCGTTGAGGAGGGCGAGGACATCGCGCGCTTCGAGCTGGACTTCGACGCAGCCATGCGCCAGGTCGAGGCCGGCGAGATCGTCGATGCGAAAACGATCATGCTGCTGCGCTGGGCCGAGCGCCATGTCTTCGGGCCGCCGCCCCGCAAGGGCCCGTTGCTGGTCTTCATCGCCGGGCCGTATCGAAGCGGCACGGGCGACCGGGAGGACGCGATCGCCGCCAACGTGCAGGCCATGCAGGATGCCGCCCTGCAAGTCGCAGCCCTGGGCCACGTGCCGGTGCTCGGCGAGTGGGTCGCCCTGCCGCTCATCGCGGCCGCTGGCGGCCGGCGCGGCGATGCGGTCTGGGACCGCTACTTCCACCCCAACGCCCAGGCCCTGCTGGAGCGATGTGACCTGCTGCTGCGCATCGGCGGTGATTCGGCCGGCGCCGACGCCATGATCAAGGCCGCTTTGGCCTGCGCAATGCCCGTGCACTACGGCCTCGCTTCAATACCAACCAGGCCCGCGTAGAATCAATCACCGGGCCCAAATTTTGGCGTCCGGTTTTTTTTGCCCGCTGCAAAAACGGGCAGCAAAGCCGGCAGAGCCAAGTCAAGCGCTCGCAGCCCAGGTCGCGCACTGCCAAACGCGCGCCGCAACTGTGAACTTGAATTATGGAAATCTTCGACTACGACAACATCCTGCTGCTGCCGCGCCGCTGCCGCGTGGAAAGCCGCTCGGACTGCGACACCTCGGTGCAGTTCGGCCCACACCGCTTCAAGCTGCCGGTCGTGCCGGCCAACATGAAGACGGTCGTGGACGAGCCCATCACCGAGCTGCTGGCCCGCGAGGGCTACTTCTACGTGATGCACCGCTTCGACCTCGACAGCCTGGCCTATGCCAAGGACATGCGGGACAAGGGCCTGCTGGTGTCGCTGAGCGTCGGCGTGAAGCCGGCCGAMTTCGAACTGGTGGACAAGCTGGCGGCTGAAGGCGTCGGCGCCGACTACCTGACCATCGACATCGCCCACGGCCATGCCGAGAGCGTGCAGCGCATGATCGGCCACATCAAGCAAAAGCTGCCCGAGACCTTCGTCATCGCCGGCAATGTTGGCACGCCCGAAGGCGTCATCGACCTGGAGAACTGGGGTGCGGACGCGACCAAGGTCGGCGTCGGCCCGGGCAAGGTCTGCATCACGCGGCTGAAGACGGGTTTTGGCACCGGCGGCTGGCAGCTATCGGCGCTGAAATGGTGCTCGCGCGTGGCCACCAAGCCCATCGTGGCCGACGGCGGCATCCGCCACCATGGCGACATCGCCAAGAGCGTGCGCTTCGGCGCCAGCATGGTCATGATCGGCTCGCTGTTCGCCGGCCATGAAGAGTCGCCAGGCACGACCGTCGAGGTCGACGGCAAGCTCTACAAGGAGTACTACGGCTCGGCGTCGGACTTCAACAAGGGCGAGTACCGCCACGTCGAGGGCAAGCGCATCCTGGAACCCGTCAAGGGCAAGTTCGCCGACACGCTGCGCGAGATGCAGGAAGACCTGCAGAGCTCGATCTCGTATGCGGGCGGCACGCAGTTGTCGGACCTGCGCAAGGTGAATTACGTCATTCTTGGTGGAGAGAATGCGGGCGAACATTTGTTCATGTGATCACCTGCGGAACGCGGGCGAGCGTCTGTTCATGTAAGCCGCAATGGACTTCGCTGCCTACCGCCGCCACGACGCGACCTCCCTGGCTGCCGAGGTGGCGGCAGGCCGCGTCGAAGCGACAACCCTGCTCGGCCTGGCGCTCACAAGGCTGGCCGAAGTCCACCCCCAGCTCAACCCGGTCTGCCGGCTGATGGAAGGCCAGGCCCGCGCCCAGCTGGCGCGCGGCGTCGGCAACGGCCCACTGGCCGGCGTGCCCTGCCTGATCAAGGACGTGGCCGAGGACTATGCCGGCCAGCCCACCAGCTGGGGCAGCCGGGCTCTCGCTTCGCTACCTCCACCGAGAGAGCACGCCCATGTCGTGCGG
>NZ_JBFUMO010000755.1:0-2312 GCF_054049355.1 Roseateles sp. P5_E11
CCTCCAAGGCGACGGGCTTCCCCATCGCCAAGATCGCCGCCAAGCTGGCCGTGGGCTACACGCTGGACGAGCTGAAGAACGACATCACCGGCGGCATCACGCCGGCGTCGTTCGAGCCCAGCATCGATTACGTCGTCACCAAGATCCCGCGCTTCGCCTTCGAAAAGTTCCCGATGGCCGACTCGCGGCTGACGACGCAGATGAAGTCCGTCGGCGAAGTGATGGCCATGGGCCGAACCTTCCAGGAATCCTTCCAGAAGGCGCTGCGCGGCCTGGAGACCGGCATCGACGGCCTGACCGAGCGCTCGGCCGATCGTGAAGAGATCGTGCAGGAGATCGGCGAAGCCGGCCCCGAGCGCATCCTGTTCTTGGCCGACGCCTTCCGCATCGGCATGACGCTGGACGAGATCTATGAAGAGACTGCGGTGGACCCGTGGTTCCTCGCGCAGATCGAGCAACTCGTGCAGATCGAAGGCGAGCTGAAGGGCCGGGCAATCGAGTCCATCACAGAGGCAGAGCTGCGCCTGCTCAAGAGCAAGGGCTTCTCGGACAAGCGCCTGGCCAAACTGCTGGGCACGCACCAGCATGCCGTGCGCGAACGCCGCCATGCGCTGAACGTGCGCCCCGTGTACAAGCGCGTCGATACCTGCGCGGCCGAGTTTGCGACGCAGACGGCCTATATGTATTCGACCTACGAGGGTGCCGACGCCGAGTGCGAGGCCAACCCGACGGACAAGAAGAAGATCATGGTGCTGGGCGGTGGCCCGAACCGCATCGGCCAGGGCATCGAGTTCGACTACTGCTGCGTGCACGCCGCGCTCGCGATGCGCGAGGACGGCTACGAGACCATCATGGTCAACTGCAATCCCGAGACCGTGTCGACCGACTACGACACCTCGGATCGCCTCTATTTCGAGTCAGTCACGCTAGAAGATGTGCTGGAGATCGTCGACAAGGAAAAGCCCGTCGGCGTCATCGTGCAGTACGGCGGCCAGACGCCGCTGAAGCTGGCACTCGACCTGGAGCGTGCTGGCGTGCCCATCATCGGCACGACGCCTGACTCCATCGACATCGCCGAGGACCGCGAGCGCTTCCAGAAGCTGCTGCACGAACTCGGCTTGCGCCAGCCGCCCAACCGCACGGCGCGCAATGAGGACCAGGCCGTCGCGCTGGCCAATGAAATCGGCTACCCGCTGGTCGTGCGCCCGAGCTATGTGCTGGGCGGCCGCGCGATGGAGATCGTGCACGGCGACAAGGACCTGGAGCGCTATATGCGCGAAGCGGTGCGTGTGTCCGAGAAGTCGCCGGTGCTGCTGGATCGCTTCCTGGAAGACGCCGTCGAGGTCGACGTCGACTGCATCGCCGACTCGACGGGCGACGTCATGATCGGCGGCATCATGGAGCACATCGAGGCGGCCGGCATCCACAGCGGCGACTCGGCCTGCTCGCTGCCGCCCTACACGCTGGCGGTTGATCTGCAGGACGAGTTGCGCCGCCAGACGGCGGCGATGGCCAAGGCGCTGAAGGTTGTCGGCCTGATGAATGTGCAGTTCGCCATCCAGGGTGACGTGACCGCGGGCCTGGCGGCCTGCACGGTCTATGTGCTGGAAGTGAACCCGCGTGCTTCGCGCACCGTGCCCTATGTGTCCAAGGCCACGGGCCAGCAGCTTGCCAAGATCGCCGCGCGCTGCATGGCTGGCCAGRAGCTTGTCGACCAGCGCGACCGCAAGGGTCGCGTGCCGGCCGAGGTCATCCCGCCTTACTTCAGCGTCRAGGAAGCCGTCTTCCCGTTCAACAAATTCCCGGGCGTGGACCCCATCCTCAGCCCCGAGATGCGTTCGACCGGCGAAGTGATGGGCGCAGCCAAGACTTTCGGCGAGGCGATGCTGAAGAGCCAGATCGGCGCCGGCTCGCGCCTGCCGCGCCAGGGCAACGTGCTGATCACGGTCAAGAACAGCGACAAGGCCCGCGCCATCGCCATCGCCAAGGATTTGCATGCGCTGGGCTTCGGCATCGTCGCGACGCGCGGCACGGCGGCTGCGATCACCGAGGCCGGCGTGCCGGTCAAGCTGATCAACAAGATCAAGGACGGCCGCCCGCACATCGTCGATGCGCTCAAGGGCGGCGACATCCAGCTCGTCTTCACGACGGTGGACGAGACCCGCACGGCCATCGCCGACAGCCGCTACATCCGCCAGGCGGCTCTGGCCAACCGCGTGACCTATTACACGACCATGGCCGGTTGTGAAGCCGCGGTCGAAGGCATGAAACACCGTGACGGCCTGACCGTGCAATCCCTGCAGGAACTGCAC
>NZ_JBFUMO010000756.1:0-2306 GCF_054049355.1 Roseateles sp. P5_E11
CTGCGTCGAAGGTCTGGCCGGCCGCCGATGGACTCAACCGCAGGCGTGCAGGCGCGACGCCGGCCAGGTAGCGTGCCTGCAGATGGGCGAGAAACGCCGCCGCGCGCAATGCGCTCATCGGCGCCTGCAGCGAGAACCACAGCTGCAGCCCGTCGCTGCCCGACACGGCGATGGCGGGGGCGGGCAGCTCAAGATCGGCCTGCACGCCGCGCCAGACCTTGGACAGCACATCCCAGTCGGCAGGGCCAGTCAGCTCCATGACCATTGCCCGTACCTGGCCCGCACCATCGATCAAATGCCCGCCCAGATCCGGCGAGGTCAAAAGGTACAAGCGATGCAACTCGGACTGCAGGCGGTTCATGTCGATGGGCGTTGGGGGGCGAAGCGAATCTACCGCAAGCGTCGCCACCGCGAGGGCGGCCGCCCACACCTATAGTGCATGCGGCCCGATGGATTCCGTTCGAAGGTGCACATGCAGCCACCCGCAAGCTTCGTCGCAGGAATCCTCAGGGTCGCCRCATGCGCCGTTTTCGTCGCCACCACGGCGCTGCTGCTCGGTGGCTGTGCCGGCCAATCACGGCTGCTGCACCCCCCTGCCCTCGACGCCACGACGGCACTTGGCTGGCGCGCCGAAACGGCGGACGGCATCAAGCTCGATGTGCAGCAAGTCATCGTCCGCAACGATGCGGCCAGCTGGGTGCGCGAAGCCGACTGGGATGAGTACGCGCTGGTCGTGCGCAACGACAGCCGCACACCGGTCCAGCTGCGCTCGATCTCGCTCGCCAACGACGTCCTCGACAACGTCAACCACACCACCGCACCCGATCAGCTCAAGAGCGAGACGACACGCAACGTCGACGCCATGAAAACGGCCGGGCGCATCGTGGTGATTGGCTCCAGCGGGGCAGTGGCCGGTGTGCTGGTGCTGGCAAGTGCGGCCGGCTACACCGTGATGGCGCCGATCCTGCCTCTGGCCCTGCTGGTGGGCGGCATCTCGGCCTACCGAACGCAGAGCAGGGTCAACGCCGAGTCCCTGGTGATCGAGTATGAGATCAAGCGGCGCGGCTTCCAGTTGCCAGCCGACCTCGCCCCTGGCGCCGAACTGCGGCGCAGCGCGTTCTTCCCCGTCACACCGGCGCCGCAGCGTCTGCGCCTGCTGTATGGCGTTGGCAACGAGCAGCGCGAGCTCCTGCTGGCATTGCCTGCGCTTTCGGGTCTACACATCCAACCCGCGGAAAAGGCGGAGCCCTCAGGCCGCTGAAGAACTTGCCCCGGCCCCGCCTAGGGTCATCACCGGGACATCCATGCGTTTTGCGCAAAATCTCACCTGGCCGCGGCCAGGAGCCTCCCAACCAGTGCGGTCAGGTCGCGGAAGGTGTCTTCCTTTTCAAGCACGGCGCGCACACCCGCGGCCGTCGCTTGTTCGCGCAATTCGTCGGTGATCAGGCCTGAGCTGATCACCACAGGCAACCCGGGGCGGAGGGAGGCGATCTCGCGTGCGACGTCGAGGCCTGAGCGGACAGGCATGTTGTAGTCGGTCACGAACAAGTCCACCGCATCGGGTGCGGCGCCCAGGGCCGCAAGCGCAGCGGCTGCCTCGGTGAAGCCGCTGCAGCGGTAGCCGGCACGCTCCAGCAGGCGCACGACGACCAGCACGACGGTCTCGTCGTCGTCCAGATAGATCACGTGCTCGCCGTGCCCAAGGGACGGTGCATCCGACAGGCGCTCGACGCTCATCGCCGGCAGCGGCGGATTGACGGCAGGCAGGTAGAGGTGGAAGGTGCTGCCCTGACCGGGAAGGCTGTCCACGGCAATGCTGCCCTGATGGGCGACGACGATGCCATGGACCACCGACAGGCCCAGGCCCGTGCCCTGCCCCGTTGGTTTGGTCGTGAAGAAGGGCTCGAAGATCCGCTCGCGTGTCGCGGCGTCCATGCCCATGCCCGTATCACTCACCCACAAATGGGCATAGGGGCCGGCGACCAGCCCGGACAGGGCACGGGCCGTGGCCGCGTCCAGATGCACCGCCTCAAGGCCGATGACGATCTTGCCGACCTCGCCACGCAACGCGTGCCAGCCATTCGTGCTCAGATTCATCAGCACCTGCTGGAGCTGGGTGGCGTCGCCATCGACGTGCAAAGGCACATCGCTCAGGCTCAATTCGAGTTCAACCCCAGCCGGCAGGGTCACGCGCAGCAGGCCATAGGTCTCATCGACGATTGGCCGCAGCGCGACGTTGCGCAACTGCTGCGGCTGGCGGCGGCTGAAGGTCAGGATCTGGCGGACGAGGTCGCGCGCGCGCAGGC
>NZ_JBFUMO010000757.1:0-2289 GCF_054049355.1 Roseateles sp. P5_E11
GATGTAGCCGGCCAGGCCTTCTACACGGCGTCGCTGTTCGACCTGTCCGAGCGCCAGACGGCGCTGAGCGAGATCGAACGCCAGCGCGAGGCGCTGCGCCAGAGCGAGAAGCTGACGGCCATGGGCAGCCTGCTGGCCGGCGTGGCCCACGAGCTCAACAACCCGCTGTCCATCGTCATGGGCCGCGCGTCGCTGCTGGCCGAGAAGATGAGCGGCGACCCGCGCGCCGCCGACGCCCAGCGCATCCACGAGGCCGCCGAACGCTGCGGCCGCATCGTGCGCACCTTCCTGAACATGGCGCGCAGCCGGCCCGCCAACCGCAGCGAGGTGGCACTGAACGACCTCGCCACCGCCGCCGTCGACATGCTGGGCTATGTGCTGCGCAGCCACGGCATCGCCGTCACGCTGGACCTGCTACCGGGCCTGCCACCCGTCAAGGCCGATGCCGATCAGATCGGCCAGATCGTGCTCAACCTCATCGTCAACGCCCAGCAGGCCCTGGGCGCTCGAGACAACGGCCGCCGCCTGACCGTCTCCACCGGCGTGGCGCCCATGACCGACGGCGACCGCCGCCGCACGCCGCGCGTCTGGATGCGGGTGCGCGACAACGGCCCCGGCATCGACCCCGAGCTGCGCGAGCGCATCTTCGAGCCCTTCTTCACGACCAAGAGCGAGGGCGTCGGCACCGGCCTGGGCCTGGCCGTGTCGCGCTCCATCGCACGCGACCACGGCGGCGAGCTGACGCTGCAGGACGATGGCAGCGGCGCCTGCTTCTGCCTGCAGATGCCCGTCAGCGGCGAGCCCGAGGCCAGTGAGACCGAACCCGTACCGCTGCCGGCGACCGACGAGTGCAGCGCCCGCATCCTCGTCGTCGATGACGAGACCGAGATTGCCGAGCTGATCGGCGAGATGCTGTCGGGCGCGGGTTATGAGGTCATGACGGCCGAGTCCGGCGCGGTGGCACTGGCCATGCTCGCCGAGGCGCGCTTCGACGCCATCGTCAGCGACCTGCACATGCCCGACATTGACGGCGCCCAGCTCTGGCGCGAGGTCAAGGCCCGGCACCCGTCGCTGGCGCGGCGCATGCTGTTCGTCACCGGCGACACGCTGTCGCCCATCGCCCGCCAGTTCCTGCACGAAGCGCGCTGCGACAGCCTCAACAAGCCCTTCTCCAAGCCGGAGCTGCTCGCCCGTGTGACCGCATTGCTGCAACCATAATTGCCGCACAACACTGACGGAGACAAGCCGATGAAGCGACGCATGCTGCTGCCCGCGCTGTGCAGCCCCTGGCTGGCGCTGGCCCAGGGCACCAAGCCTCAGACCTGGATCGTGCCCTTCCCCGCTGGCGGCGGCACCGACGCCTTCGCGCGGCCGCTGACCGCGCTGCTGACCCGGCAGCTGGGCCGCCAGGTCATCATCGACAACAAGGGCGGCGCGGGCGGCACGGTGGGTGCCACCATCGCCGCCAAGCTGGCGCCGGACGGCAACAACTTCTTCATGGGCGCCGTGCACCACACCATTGCGCCGTCCATGTACCCCAGGCTGGACTACAAGCTGGAAGAGGACTTCATCCCCGTGGCCCTGCTGGCCAGCGTGCCTCAGGTCATCGTCGTGCACCCGGGCCAGGTGCCTGTCAGCGATCTCAAGGGTCTGCTCGCCACGGTGCGCGCCAAGCCCGGCAAGCTGAACTACGGCTCGGCCGGCAACGGCACTTCCCACCATCTGGCCGGCGAGCTGTTCAAGCTGCAGACCAAGACCTTCATCACCCACATCCCCTACCGCGGCGCCGGCCCGGCCCTGCAGGACCTGATCGCTGGCCAGGTGGACCTGATGTTCGACGGCCTGGGCTCGTCGGCCAACCACATCAAGAGCGGCCGCATCAAGGCGCTGGCGGTGGCGGCTCCCAAACGTGCTGTCGGCTTCCCCGATGTGCCGACGGCCGCAGAGGCCGGCGTGCCGGGCTATGAGGTGTCGACCTGGTACGGCCTGTGGGCACCCAAGGGCACGCCCAAGGAAGCGATCACCGCCATGCAGGCCGAGCTGCGCAAGGCCTTCGCGACGGACGACATCCGCAACATCTGGCACGGCCTGGGCGCGGAGACGCCCAATCTCTATGGCGACGCCTTCGGGCAATTCGTCAGCTCTGAAGTCAAGCGCTGGGCAGAGGTCGTCAAGCGCTCCGGCGCAAAAATGGACTAACCCCCTACCGGCTTCGCCGGCCCCCTTTGAAAGGGGGCACTGCCAGTGGCCCGGCAAAGCCGGTTCCACGGCAGTCACTTGGTAAGACAC
>NZ_JBFUMO010000758.1:0-2289 GCF_054049355.1 Roseateles sp. P5_E11
GAGCAGCTCGTGCACAAGCTCGCCGCCGAGCAGGCCAGGAAGGCCGGCGAAGCCCGCCTGGCCGCGATGAAGGCCAACCCGGCGGACACCGCCGGCCTGGAAGCTGCCGTCTCCGTTTCGCGCGCCAAGCCGCAGAACCTGACGCGCACCCAGCTCGAAGCCGTGCTCGGCGCCGATGCCGCCAAGTTGCCGGCCGCCGTTGGCGTGGCGGCCGACGACGGCGGTTATGTCGTCGTGCGCATCAACCAGCTGCAGCCACGCGACGCCGCCGTCATCGACGACAAGCGCGCCGCCCAGCAATACGCCGGCGCCTGGGCGCGTGCCGAAGGCCAGGCCTATCTGGCCGCGCTGAAGGCGCAATACAAGGCCGCCATCAAGGTCGAAGCACCAGCCTCCGCAGCCAGCGCACCCTGATTTATCGGTTATACTTTTTGGCTCTGCGGTGGCTGTAGCTCAGTTGGTAGAGTCCAGGATTGTGATTCCTGTCGTCGTGGGTTCGAGTCCCATCAGCCACCCCAAATAAAGCAAGGACTTAGAAGCGAAAGCCTCTAAGTCCTTTTTCTTTTCTGACCTGCGTGTAACGCCGGTGTAAGACGATTCCTTGCGCCGAGTGTTCAAGAGTTGCGCTTTCGCAGCGGCACCCTACGACCTCCACGACGCTGGTGATCCGCACTTCTTTTCTAAAGAACGTGGCGGCGCCCCCGCCACCAGGCGTTCAACTGTTGCAGCCCGGGCTGTTCATGCTGGACCTCGCCCACGGACTGGGAGCATTTGGCATCCTGCAGCGCCAGGCGGCAGCGCGAGGCTTGACGACGCGGGTGCTGTTCTTCGCCGAAATTCCGGCGTGGGTGACTACTCCATAGACATTCACCGCCCGCGACTGCCGCTGAGGTCGCGCACATAAATTCGACCAGTCGGCTGCTTGGCTTGCGGCGAGCACCTCGACGGCTCTACTTCGTGTTCAGCTTCAGAGCATCATCTAGCCACGTCGGATGATTGGTCAGAATGTTGCATTGCGCATAAAGCCGCAGGAAGTACTCCCGGTCCTTTTCGGCGCCATCCTCGGCGCGAGCAATCCGGTTCATGAGGTCGAATGCGACGCGGGAAGGGCCGTCGTTCTCAGTGGTCACTGTGCCGCTAACGGTTCTGCTGTCTGCCATCTTCTTTCTCCCTGGTGGATCCCGGTTGCGCCGGGCGCGCGAAGCGATTCTTGCGCTCGTCATCTCGGTTGAAGAACAGGGCGGACCCTAGGCGCGTCCAATCCCACGCGGCTCACATGCTCACCGTTGAGCCTCAGGCCGGCGGGGGCTCTCGTCGCGTGCGACCGAGTCTGAGTGACCTTGAGCCGCTGCCGTGGGAGGTGCGCGCGGACAGGCGGTTACAGTTGATGCTTAGCCGCTCAGAGCGTTGAAACGTCCGCCGCTAGGGGGCAATAGTCCCTTTTTTTCACCACAAGCGCCGCTTGTGATCTATATAAAGTATAGGATGTCGTCCTACGGGGAGTACAACGCACCGCTTACGAAGGCAGTCAACGCATTAGCTAAGACTGACCCTGACGCGGTGCGTTTCCTTCTTCATGCGTTGGAAGCAATGGACGATGATGGCTTCGACCATGAGGACGTTCTGACCTGTTTGCGGCGAGGTAAGGCCTATGGGCCCGAGCCGCGTGACGGAGAGCTGCGGGCGAACGTCGTTCATCGAGGTCTGGAAATCAGGGTCTCAATCGGTGGTATCCAGCAAGCAGCGGCGGATTGGTCGCGGTTGGCAACGTGCAAGGTCGTGACAGTGATGAGGCAAACGTAATGCATCAATTGAAGGGGAGCGGGCTCCCCAATGTGAGGCTTGTCAGCGGGTATGTCGTTGAGGGCGAGGGTGAGGATCGGACCGTCGCCTATCAAGACCTGGCCGGTCTGTACAAGACCCTCGCGCGGATCATTTCTTGCCGCGGTGCTGACCTGAGCGCTGCAGAGCTTCGTTTCCTTCGCAAGCGACTCGGAAAGAGCCAGATAGAGGTGGGGCAGCTTGTCGGCACGACAGATCAGGCCGTGGCCAAATGGGAGAAGGGGCAGACACCTGTGCCGACCGCGGCTGCACGTCTTTTGAGGCTGGCGTGGCTGAACCAGAACTCACGAAAGCACGTTGCTGTGGCGCTGGAGAAGATGTGGTGCGCCCGTGAGTTCGTTCGGCATGGCTACGTTCTCGCGTACGAGCACGGCGTTTGGATTGACGTCAGCGACGAACACGAGCTGAAGCCCATCAAGGCGGAGGCCGAAAAGCAGACCTGGGCGG
>NZ_JBFUMO010000759.1:0-2285 GCF_054049355.1 Roseateles sp. P5_E11
GTGCTGGGCAACAACGGCGCCACGCTGAAGAAGTTCGGCAAGAAGATCGCCGCCTTCATCGAGGAAGAAGGCACCAACGAGGCCATGCAGGAGTTCGTGAACCCGCTTGCCGACCTCGGCGACAAGGTCAACAAGCTCACGCAGGAACTGGGCATGAAGGCCTTTGGCAACCCGGATGAGGTCGGCGCCGCGGCGGTGGACTATCTGCGCGTGGTGGGCCACATGACCTTCGCCTTCTTCTTCGCGCAGGCCGCCAAGATCGCTCTGGCCAAGAAGGACAGTGGTGACCCGTTCTACACGGCCAAGCTGGCCACGGCGCGCTTCTATTTCGCGAAGCTGCTGCCCGAGACGGCGACGCTGATCCGCACCTGCCGTGCGGGCCTGGCGCCGCTGATGGAAATGGAAGAAGCTCTGTTCTGAACCGCTTGATGAACGACAAGGATGCCCCGATGAAATTCCTGTTCGCTGCTGCCCTGCTGTTGCCCGCGTTTGCGTTCGCGCAGACTTCACCCGTGGGCCTGTGGAAGACCATCGACGACGACGGCAAAACCGCGAAGTCGCTGGTCCGCATCAGCGAACAGGGGGGCACCCTCGTCGGCAGCATCGACAAGCTGCTGGACCCGAGCGCGGAGCCCAACGCGAAATGCGACAAGTGCAAGGATGACCGCAGGGACCAGCCCGTCGTCGGCCTGCAGATCATCCGCGGCGTGAAGACCGAAGGCGACGGCATCTGGGGCGGCGGCGAGATCCTCGACCCTAATAACGGCAAGACCTACCGCACCCGCTTGAAGCCGGTGGACGGTGGCAAGAAACTGGAGATGCGCGGCTACATCGGCCCCTTCTACCGCACGCAGACGTGGATTCGCGTGGAATGAAGTGGCCCCTCGCCCAGGCTGCCGCGCTGCACGCGGGCCAGCCTGGTCGGTCCCCCGAGGGGACGGCGATGCTTGCGGCGTTGAGCCGCAAGCACATCGCCAGCCGGGCCGGCTTGGGGCGGCCCGGCGCTCGGCCCGAAGGGCAATGAACAACTGGCAAACATGGAGAAAGAAATGAGTCGATTCCAAGTCCGCAAGGTCGCCGTGCTCGGCGCCGGCGTGATGGGCGCGCAGATTGCGGCCCACCTCGTCAACTGCAAGGTGCCGGTCGTGCTGTTCGACCTGCCTGCGAAAGAAGGCGCCAAGAATGGCATCGTCACCAAGGCCGTCGACGGCCTGAAGAAGCTCAAGCCGGCCCCGCTGGGTGATGCATCGGAAGCCGCGCTGATCCAGCAGGCCAATTACGAAGAGCACCTGGAAGTCCTGCGCGGCTGCGACCTCATCATCGAGGCCATTGCCGAGCGCATGGACTGGAAGCTCGACCTGTACACCAAGATCGCGCCCTTCGTCGCACCGCATGCGATCGTGGCTTCGAACACATCTGGATTGAGCATCACCAAGCTCTCCGAAGTGCTGCCCGAAGAAATCAAGCCGCGCTTCTGCGGCATCCACTTCTTCAACCCGCCGCGCTACATGGCCCTGGTCGAGCTGATCAACACGCCGACCACGCAGCCGGAGATCCTCGACCAGCTCGAAGCCTTCGTGACCACGTCGCTGGGCAAGAGCGTCGTGCGCGCCCACGACACGCCCAACTTCGTCGCCAACCGCGTCGGCATCGCCGGCATGATGGCCACGATGATCGAGGCCGAGAAGTTCGGCCTGTCGGTGGACGTCGTCGACGACCTGACCGGCAAGAAGCTGGGCCGCGCCTCGTCGGGCACCTTCCGCACCGCGGACGTCGTCGGCCTGGACACCATGGCCCACGTCGTCAAGACGATGCAGGACAACCTGAAGGACGACCCCTTCTACTCGACCTACGCCACGCCCAAGGTGCTGGCCGGCCTGATCGAGAAGGGCGCCCTGGGCCAGAAGACCGGCGCCGGTTTCTACAAGAAGGTCGGCAAGGACATCCAGCGCCTGGACTTCGCCACGGGCGAGTACGTCGCCGGCGGCAAGAAGGCTGACGAGATCGTCGCCCGCATCCTGAAGAAGGCGCCGGCCGACCGCCTCRAGCTGCTGCGCGAGAGCACCAACCCGCAAGCCCAGTTCCTGTGGGCCATCCTGCGCGACAGCTTCCACTACGCGGCCGTGCACCTGAACACGGTGGCCGACACGGCCCGCGAGATCGACTTCGCGATGCGCTGGGGCTTCGGCACCACGCAAGGCCCCTTCGAGCTGTGGCAGGCGGCCGGCTGGAAGCAGGTCGCTGAATGGATCTCGGCCGACATCGCCGACGGCAAGACGCTGTCC
>NZ_JBFUMO010000760.1:0-2264 GCF_054049355.1 Roseateles sp. P5_E11
GGGGTGTCATTGGCGCGTCAGTGCGCAAGAGTACAAACAGGGTCTGCGAGATGTGGCAAGCTTATTGCAACGGATCGAGACAACACCGCTGACGCGGGAGCTCCGAGGAAGACATGGCCACACGCAAGAAGAACGACGCCCCGCCCGCTATGGAGGGGCCGGCTGTATTCGCGGACCTGATGCRGCAGATGGCGCATCTGCCGCAGATCTCACCCACCGCACTGGCCGAATTGCAGGCCGATTATCTGAAGCAGGCCACGGCGTTGTGGAACACGTCGCTGGGGCAGGGCGAGGCTCCGGCCATCGGCGACCGCCGCTTCGCCGCGCCCGAATGGCGGAGCAACCCGGCCGCCAGCTTCATGACCCAGCTCTACCTGCTCAACAGCCAGACGCTGGGCCGGATGGCCTCGGCCATCGAGGCGGACGACAAGACCAAGGCGCGCATCCGTTTCGCCGTGCAGCAGTTCGTCGATGCCGTGTCGCCCAGCAATTACCTGGCGTTGAACCCCGAGGCGCAGAAGCTGGCGCTGGACAGCCAGGGCGAGACGCTGACCCGTGGCCTGCAGCAACTGTGGGGCGACGTGCAGCGCGGCCATGTGTCGCAGACGGACGAGAGCGCCTTCGAGGTCGGCAAGAACGTGGCCACCACGGCCGGCAGCATCGTTTTCGAGAACGAGCTGTTCCAGCTCATCGAATACGCGCCGCTGACGAAGGAAGTGCACACGCGACCCTTCCTGCTGGTGCCGCCCTGCATCAACAAGTTCTACATCCTGGACCTGCAGCCGGACAACTCGCTGATCCGCTACGCCGTCTCCGAAGGCCATCGCGTCTTCGTCGTCAGTTGGCGCAACCCGGATGAATCCATCAAGCAGCTGGGCTGGGACGACTACATCGAGACCGGCGCCATCGAAGCCATCCGCGTCGCGCAGGAGATCTCGGGCCAGGACAAGATCAACACCTTGGGCTTCTGCGTCGGCGGCACCATCCTCGCTACGGCCCTGGGCGTACTGGCCGCGCGCGGCGAACAGCCGGCCGCCAGCGTGACGCTGCTGACCACACTGCTGGACTTTGCCGACAACGGCATCCTCGACATCTTTGTCGACGAAGCCATGGTGAGGCTGCGCGAGGCGACGCTGGGCCCCGAGTCGCCCAAGGGCGCGCAACTGTTGCACGGCCAGGAGCTGGCCACGACCTTCAGCTTCCTGCGCCCCAACGACCTGGTCTGGAACTACGTCGTCGGCAACTACCTGAAGGGCGAGCAGYCGCCGCCCTTCGACCTGCTGTACTGGAACGGCGACTCGACCAATCTGCCCGGGCCGATGTACTGCTGGTATCTGCGCCACACCTACTTGCAAAACGAGTTGAARCAGCCGGGCAAGCTGACGGTCTGCGKCGAGAAGCTGGACATCGGCGCCATCGAGGCCCCGGTCTACATCTACGGCTCGCGCGAGGACCATATCGTGCCTTGGACCAGCGCCTACCGCAGCACCCAGATCCTCAAGGGCAAGAAGCGCTTCGTGCTGGGTGCGTCGGGTCATATCGCCGGCGTCATCAACCCGCCCACCAAGGGCAAGCGCAGCCACTGGATTGCCAAGGGAGCAGCCCTGCCGGTCGACCCCGAGGCCTGGTTGGCCAGTGCCACCGAACACCCCGGCAGCTGGTGGCCGGACTGGTCCGCCTGGCTGGCCTCGCATGCCGGCGCCAAGAAGCCCGCGCCCAAAGAGCCGGGCAACCGCAAATACAAGTCCATCGAGCCGGCCCCGGGCCGGTACGTCAAGGTCAAAGCCTGAAATGAAGCCCCTCGCCCGGTCCTGCCTCGCTGAACGCGGGCACGCCCAATCGGTCCCCCGCGGGGACGGCGATGCTTGCCGGATTGACCGGCAAGCACATCGCCCGACGGGCCGGCTTGGGAGCGGCCCGGCGTACGGCCCGAAGAAATCCTCGTCCGCGTTTTGTCCGCGGTGTTATTGATCACTAAAGGAAGACAAGCCATGAGCAAAGAAGACATCGTCATCGTCGCCGCCGCACGCACGGCCATCGGCAAGTTCGGCGGCACGCTCGCCAAGACGCCCGCCACCGAGCTGGGCGCTGCCGTCATCCAGGACCTGCTGCGCCGCACCGGCCTGGCCGGCGACCAGATCAACGAGGTCATCCTCGGCCAGGTGCTGACCGCCGGCGTCGGCCAGAACCCGGCACGGCAGTCCGTCGTCAAGTCCGGCCTGCCCAACGTCGTGCCGGCCATGACGATCAACAAGGTCTGCGGC
>NZ_JBFUMO010000761.1:0-2250 GCF_054049355.1 Roseateles sp. P5_E11
TTCGGGCCGAGCGACGGGCCGCCCCTAGCCGGCCCGTCGGGCGATGTGCATGCGGCTCGATGCCGCATGCATCGCCATCCCCCCGGGGATCGGCCGGGCACGCCCGCGTTCAGCGGCGCGAGACCGGACGAGGGGCTGGGGTTTGCACTAGGTTGTTGGCAGTATTAGGCACATCACCCTAGGAAATCGGTAGGACAAGCTGGCGCTGTCACGGGAGCGACCTGCAAAATAGAACGATCGTTCGTTTTATTCCAGGCTGGCTTCCGCCCCTTCTGCCCGTGTCCACGCTGCCCACTCCCGCCAAGAAAACCGCCCCGCTGCGCGTTGCGAAGCCGGCGCGCGTTGCGCGTTCGCTGCAAAAAGGCCAGCAGACCCGTGCCGCCATCCTTGAGGCTGCTCTCGGCCTGGCCTCGCACATGGGCCTGGAGGGCTTGTCCATCGGCGCACTGGCCGATGTGACAGCCATGAGCAAGTCGGGCGTCTTCGCCCACTTCGGCTCGCGTGAGGAACTGCAGATCGCGGTCGTCACTGAGTATCACGCCAAGTTCGAGGAAGAAGTCTTCTTCACCGCCATCCGCGAGCCGCGCGGCCTGCCGCGCCTGCGCGCGATGTTCGAGCGCTGGGTGCGCCGCGTATCCGTCGAGGTCGACTCCGGCTGCATCTACATCAGTGGCGCCGTCGAGTTCGACGACCGGCCCGGCCCGGTGCGCGATGCTCTCGTGGCCATGGTCAAGGCCTGGCATGCGGCGCTGCAAAAGGCCATCCAGCTCGCCATCAGCGAGGGCCATCTGAAAGCCGATGCCGATGTCGAGCAGATCTGCTTCGAGCTGCACGGCCTGATCCTGTCCCTGCACCACGACGCGCGCTTCATGCGCATCCCCGGTGCGCTGGCACGCGCCGGCATCGGCTTCGACCGAGCCATCCAGTTCTACGCCACGCCGCTTGGCCTCGACATCGACGGCAGCCGCAAGCTTCCAAAGACCGGCACCGCCAAGCGCTGAMCCCCTTTCTTGACCCACTGACCGTTCCAGGAGTACCCCGATGCCCCAGTACACCCCGCCCATGCGTGACATGCAGTTCGTCATGCACGAGCTGTTGAACGTCGTCGRCGAACTGAAGATGCTGCCCGCGCATGCAGACATCGACGCCGACACGATCAACGCGGTGCTTGAGGAGGGTGGCAAGTTCGCCGCCGAGGTGCTTGCGCCCATCAATCTCAGCGGCGACGCCGAGGGCTGCACGCTCGACAAGACCACGCACGAGGTCAAGCCGCCCAAGGGCTTCAAGGAAGCCTACAAGCAGTACGTCGAAGGCGGCTGGCCTGCTTTGAGCTGCGATCCGCAGTTCGGCGGCCAGGGCCTGCCGCATCTGGTGAACCAGTTCTTCTACGAGATGCTGAACTCGGCCAACCAGGCCTGGACGATGTACCCGGGCCTCTCGCATGGCGCCTATGAAGCCCTGCATGCCCATGGCACGCCCGAGCAGCAGGCCACCTACCTGCCCAAGCTGACCAGCGGCGAATGGACCGGCACCATGTGCCTGACCGAGCCGCATTGCGGCACCGACCTCGGCATGCTGCGCAGCAAGGCCGAACCGCAGGCCGATGGCACTTACAAGATCACCGGCCAGAAGATCTTCATCTCGGCCGGCGAACACGACATGGCCGAGAACATCGTCCACCTGGTGCTGGCCCGCCTGCCGGACGCGCCCGTGGGCTCCAAGGGCATTTCGCTCTTCATCGTGCCCAAGTTCAACGTCAACGCGGACGGCTCACTGGGCAGCCGAAACGGCGTCTTCTGCGCCGGCCTGGAGCACAAGATGGGCATCCACGGCAACGCCACCGCGCAGATCGTGCTGGAAGGCGCCAACGGCACGCTGGTGGGCCAGCCCAACAAGGGCCTGGCCGCCATGTTCGTCATGATGAACGCTGCTCGCCTGGGTGTCGGCAACCAGTCCCTGGGCCTGACCGAGGTGGCCTATCAGAACGCCGTCGCCTATGCCAAGGACCGCATCCAGATGCGGGCGCTTTCCGGCCCCAAGGCCCCGGACAAGCCCGCCGATCCCATCATCGTGCACCCCGACGTGCGCAAGATGCTGCTGACGGCCCGCGCCTTCGCCGAAGGCGGCCGCATGCTGCAGGGCTACACGGTGCTGCAGCTGGACAAGGCGCTCAAGAGCGACGACGAGGACGAGCGCAAGGACGCCGAGGCCGAGGTCGCGCTGCTGACGCCCATCATCAAGGCCTTCATC
>NZ_JBFUMO010000762.1:0-2248 GCF_054049355.1 Roseateles sp. P5_E11
ACCGGTCCCTGCAATGGGCCACCAACCTGATCGGCTACGACGCGCTGAAGTCCTATGGCACGCCGTCGTACTACGTGCAGACCATGTTCTCCAGCCACCTGGGCGACGTGGTGCTGGAGTCCTCCGGGCGCGACATCCCGAACTGGACCAGTGACAACGGCAAGACCTTCCCGGCCCTGCACTGGGTGGTGACGCGCAAGGACGAGGCCGGCAAGCCGGGCCGCATCCAGATCAAGTTCGCCAGCCGCGCCGCCACCGATCAGCCGGTGCGCGTGAAGCTGACCGGCGTGAACAAGCTTGCACCCACGGCCCAGCTGACCGTGATGAGCTCGGCCAACCCCGATGCAGCCAACTCGCTGGACGAGCCGACCCGCGTCGCGCCGAAGACCCAGCCCCTCAAGGGCATTGCGCGCGAATTCACGCTGACGCTACCCGCCTACTCGGTGGGCGTCCTGGAGATTGAGACCCGGTGAACCGTCGGGCTGGATCCGAGGATCCGTAAACGGTCCAGTGCTGCTCGCTCAGGGGCTGCAGGCACTCGAAGAGTGCCAACGCCTGCGCGGGCGTCCAGTGTGTCGGCTGCGCCGACAGGGTGCCGCAGCGTGGCGTCACGGCTTGGCCTTGCGGGAGCCGGCGCGGACTTGGCCGCGCGCTGGCGCGTGCCGGTGATCATGCACGCTGGATCGCGTGCTCATCGTGCTGAACTGGCTGCTCACGTTCGCTGGAATATGCATTGCCGAAATGGCCGAAAGTGTGGAAGTACTCGTGGCCCACATCCAACCAGTCGCAGAARCGGATGCCCAGCTTGTAGCTGCCGTTSGTGGCGCGCAGGAACTCGACCTCGTCAATGCCGAGCAGCTGGTTGTAGTTGCGTATTGACGGGAACGTGGCCTCGCCGACACCGATGATCGGAATCTCCTCCGACTCGACGAGCTCGACACTGACGCGGCCTTTCAAGCCGGTGGCGAGGGCGGCGGCGGTCATCCACCCCGCGCTGCCCCCGCCGACGACGACGATGCGGTTGTACTGCTGTGACATGGCCTGCATGCTTGGGCAACGACTAGCGATGGTCGCCGGTGACGACAGCGGACCTGCAGGTGCCGTCCTCGGCGCTGCCACGCGCCATCAGGTCGGCAGGCAGGGAAACGAGGCCAGCAAAGCGCTGCCGCGCGCAGGACCATGGCAGCAGGCACGGACGTTTGATCATGAGGTTTGCTCCAACGGCACAACGGCCGGCCGCGAGGGACGCCCTCGCGGCCGGCCGGAACCGAGACAGAGGTTCAAAGGCCCCAGCGAGGGTCAGAACTCGTAGCGGCCCGTCACGTAGTAGCTGCGGCCCGGGAAGTTCCAGCTCGAGCCCATGAAGCCCGGCGTCTGCTTGTTGAGGTAACGCACAGTCACGTTGTTCAGGTTCGTCACGCTGAGCGACATGCCGAACTTGTCCGTGAAGTTGTACGACACGCCGCCGTCCCACTGCCCGAAGCCCTCTTGGTACTGCGGAAGACCCCACCAGGTGTCCTGCATTCCCAAGCGCGCCGGATCGGCGCTGGTGCCGTTCTGGCCGTTCGGGCTGTTGTCGTTGCCGACGTTCTTCAGCACGCGGCTGGTCCAGTTGTAGGCCAAGCGAGCGGAGAACCCATAACGGTCATAGCGCAGTGCGAAGTTGGCGGCGTTCTTCACCAGCCCTGGCACCGGCAGGGCGCCAAACTGCAGGCCGTTGGTGTCGCAGCCGTAGACCTTGAGCGCATCGCTGGTAACGGCGCTGATGGACGGGCAGTACTGCACTTGGGCATCGCGATAGAACTTCTGGCTGCTGCCGATGTAGGTGTAGTCGGCGGAAACCCCGAAGCCCTTGGCCCAGTCGGGCAGCTTGTCCTTCAAGAAGTCGAAGTGGTCGAGGTAGGTCTCGGCCTTGAGCTCGATGCCGTGCACCCACGCCCTGGCGGAATTGCGCGGCCCCGTGATCAGGAAAGACTGAGCGTTGCCGTCAGTGCTGAAGTAGTCGCGGCTGTAGGTCGACTTGTAGATCAGGTCCTTCACGTCCTTGTAGAAGGCCGTGGCGGTCAACATCTGGCCTGCGCGCGGATACCACTCCAGGCCGAGGTCGAAGTTGTCAGACGTCAGCGGCTTCAGTTTCGCATTGCCGGTGTTGGTGCCCGTGTAGAGGATCCGGTTGTTGCCGGTGTCGATGTTTTGGGTCAGCGCCACCGACTCCTGCACCTTATCGAAGCCTGGGCGGTACACGCTC